>CAZKCX010000211.1:0-9973 GCA_964550865.1 uncultured Planctomycetales bacterium | reverse complement strand
GTCACTCTCCTCCGCGACGCCCCGGACCGAAAGGAGATCTACGCGCTGTTCAACGACGTCGAGGTCTATCGCGATACCATCGACATCGTCGGCCCGGTGTTCCAGCACTTCGAGCGGACGAAGCTTGCTCCGATGTATCAGCGCGTGGCCGATGCGATCCGCAAGGTCGACAAGCGCCACATCCTCTTTCTCGAGCCGAGCGTCATGTGCAATGTGGGCATTCGCAGCGCACTGCCTCCCGTGAAGGGACCGGACGGCGAGCGCGACCCACTCCAGGCGCTCGCCCCGCATGCGTATGACATCGTGACCGAGGTGAAGGGCGCGGGCGACGTGAACGACGCACGGGCCAGGCTCATCTTCGACCGCCATCGCGAACACGCCGATCGCCTGGATGTGCCGATCCTCATCGGCGAATGGGGCGCCTTCAACGCCGAAGACGAGGAGCTCAGCGGTGCGAAGGCCTACGTCCGCAACCTTGAGCGGATCCTGGCGAGCGAGACGTACTGGTACTTCCATAGGCACGTGCCGAACACGCGATACTTTGGGCTCATCCGGCGACCGGTCCCCACCCGGTTGGCAGGGGAGTTGATCCGGTATCGGCTCGACCCCGACAGCGGCGTATTCGAGTGCGTTTGGCGCGAGGACCCGACCGTCAAGGCCCCGACAACCATCTACGTTCCCGCAGGTTGGTATCCCGATGGATTTGAAGCGGCGTTGCGCCCCGAGGGCGACGGGCATCGCTTCGAGGGGATTACGTCCGATGGGCTTGACGGCCACCTCGTGATTCGGCCACTAGGCAAGCGAGCAGAGCGCCGACTCACGCTTCGTCCGATGTGAGCCTCTACCACTACGAGGAAGTACAGCGACCGGCGTGAGGACAGGCCGGCTCGGAAAGAGGACGGTTCCGAAACAAACCGGTTCTCAAGCAGGCCGGCTCAGAAACACGTATCGCAAGGGATATCTCGAACACCGACCCCTCGCTTCCACGAGAAAGACCCGCGCCTGACTGTCTGCCCTGCGCGGGTCTGGGTTTGCGCTTCTCTGCGCGTCGCCGGATTATCCTGCGCCGGACGTCTCGTGAAGCTTCTGGACGATGGGGCGAGTCCTGCGCTTCGTCGTCTCGGGCTCGGTCTTGATGATCTCGTCGGTCGTGAGGAGCTGGACACCCTTGGCCTCGAGTTGACGGAGCGCCAGGTCCGCCGCTACCGGGTCCCACAGCCCGCAGGCATCACTGATGACGCAGACGCTCTTCTGCCGGACGAGAAGCCCCAACGCCAGGATGCGAATCCAGGTTTCCAGGCCGACGCCGAAGATCACGAACCGTTCGGGATTCAACTCGTTTAGCAGACGATCCGCCTTCGGGTTGCCCAACAGATCCTCGGTTCGTTTCCGGAAGATCACCTGGCGATTCTGCTTCATCAGGTCCAGCGGCACGCTCAAGCTGTTGTCCGACTCGATCATCTTGCGATGGGGCAACAGCGTGTAGGGCATCTTGTTCTGGCCGGGCGTGTCGTCGAGACAGTGCTTGGGTCGGCCGTTAAAGTCCTCGCCGGGCCGGTACGCCTGAATGCACGATACCAGCGGAAGGCGCTTCGATCGAATCAGGCTCATCAGGCTTCGGATATTCGCCACGACATCGGCGCGGTTGTGCACCTCCATCGGCGCTCCTGAAATCAGGAAGTCCCGCTGGGTCGCGATGTCTAGGAAGATCCGCTCTTTCATTGGATTTCGTTTTCGCGGGAGCATGGATCTGCCCCTCCGAATTCCTGGCTCAGGCCACCTCGCAGGCCGACACCTCGCCGTGAGATCCAAGGATGTCCGGTCGAGAATCCCTCCCCTGTCGACCAGCCCTCTACGCCGAACGAGCGGGCGTTCGGGCCTATTGCACTTGGATCATATGCTTGGTATCGGCAAAAGGCGAGCCAAGTGGCCCCATTTTTTTAACCTTACCAATCACAAAACTTTACAAAAAGCATCTCGCTTTCTAGGGGCTGATGCGCCGTCCGGTGTCGCTCGCGAAAATCGGTGGGCATCTCTCCCCTAGACACCTGGTTGTCTATGGTGGTTAGATGCGTGATCCCGTTGATTTCCCATCGGATCCGCAGGCTTTCTTACCGCGCCGACGACGTCCGATACCGCTCATGGAGATCGGGTCTCGCCTTCTCCAGGGCCTTCTCGTTCTCGAATTCCAGTGTAACCCGACCGGACTCATCGGATACAGTTACGGTAATCTTGCCGTCCGCATCCACCTCGAATCGTACGCCGGGCGTCGACGATTGTTCGTCGGCGGGCCCCGACGATGCCGGGCCCTCCGACCGCGGGCCCCGCAGCTCATCGATCTGGCGACGTACTTCCTCCTGAAGCTCAGATAGCTGCTTCCGGATCTCGTCGTATTGATCCTTGAGGCCCTCGGCCCACTCCTGGCTCTTCTCGCGATAGAACTCCTCGATCCACTGGCGATCGATGTCGGGCAGCCGGTCGCCGAGGTCGTCGAGCATCCGGCGGTAGCGCTCCATCACCCCTTCCGGGGCATCCGGCTTCTCCGCACGGGGTGGCCGCTTGCCGGGTGACGGCGGCGCGAGCTCCGTCTGACCCGTGGCCTCCCAATAGATCTTGTAGGCCTCGGCGTCTTGCGCCTTCAGGTCCTGGGGGTTGGTGTACTTGGTCCGGTTGACGTTGCCCTGCGGATCCTCTCGGGTGACGGTCACCGGGCCGCCGCGTCTGCCCTCGACGGTGATCGTGACGCCGTTCCGATGCACGCGGGCATGGAAGTTCTGGACGGCCTCGTCCTTCGGACCCAGCCAATAGCGATTCAACCGGCGACGCAGATGCGGAGGCGCGTCCTCGAACAGGCGGTGGAGGTCCTTCAGCTCGTCAAGGTCCTCCCACTGCCAGCCTTCCGGACCCTTTCGAAAGACGCGGCCACGGAAACCGATCCGGTCGTCCAGCAGCGCGTCGGGCAAGGGCTCGTACTTCATGACCTGCTCGGCTCGAGGCGGCTGCTTGCCGAGCTGAACGTCGGCCGTCCGCCGCTTGCCCTGGTGGACGACGTCCATCTGCGTCTTGTCACCGGGCTGCCGATGGCGGACCGCCTGAATCAGCGTGTCGGGCGATTCGACGGATTTGCCCTCGAAGGCGACGATGACGTCGTAGCGCTCCAGCCCCGCGTGGTCGGCCGGGCTCTCCTTTACGACGTTCAAGACCATCGCGCCCTTTCCCTCGAGAACGAGTTGCGCGTCGAGCGCCTTGGGGGGCGGAGCGATCCTGCAGCCCAGCCATCCCGTTTCGCTGTCGGTAAGGAACAGACCTCCCGCGGCGAGCAGCGGCACCGCGAAAGCGGCGACCCCTATCGTGACTAGCCATCTCATCGCAACAATCTCCTTGCACAGCGGACGGGGAATCCAACGCGGCTACAGGTCTCCCGCAACGGGGACGTGGATTGTCCGGCGACGATCCACCTCAAACACGTAGAGCGAATCGTTTTCTTCGTCGATTACGCCGATGTAATCTCGCTTGATGTTCCGCTCGCCCCGCACCGGGACGCCCGTGCTCGTGTAGGTCAGGCGATCGCCCGAGACGACCGAGCCGTTCGACGAAACGACCGGCGCGATCGGCTTGGGATTCTGCGCCAACTCGTGCGCCTGCCATGGCGCCAGGACGACCAACGCCAAAACCGCCGCGGCGGCCACGCCGGCCCACACCGTCCGGCCTGCGATCCATCGACGCGCCACACTCCAGGGACCGACGGAACCGCCGGACCATCGTCCTTCAACGGCGACTGCGATCGTCTCGGTCGCCAGCCGATCGTTCTCCTGGTAGTCGCTCAACATCCGGCGGGCCTCAGCCGACCGGAGGAGGATCTGGTTCAGCTCATCCTGCTCCGTCGGCGTCAGCTCGCCGTCGAGATAGCGGTTGATCAACCGTTCTGTCCGTTCGTCCACATCATTCATGACAGGCCCTGAAGGGTTTCGCGCAACATCCTTCGAGCGCGAACCAATCTCGTTTCCACGGTATCGACGGGCATCTCGAGCATCTCAGCGATCTCGGCGTAGCTCCACTCCTCGAGATGCTTCAACACGAAGGGTTCCCGGTAGTGCGGCGGGAGCGACTGGATCGCCTCCATGACCCGCTCATGCCGCTCGTCGGCGATCAACCGGCCCTCCGGACGCGAGTCCGTGTCGGGTGCCACGAAGGGCATCGCATCCCCGTCCACCTCTCGAGACGTCCGACGCTTTCGCTTCTTCGAGGCATCGATCGCCGCCCGCCGGGTCAGTTGATAGAGCCAAGACCGCCACTTGGCCGGCTCACGGAGCGAGCCGATCTGCTGCCAGACCGTCATCCAGACGTCTTGGGCGATCTCGGACACCAGATCGCTTCGGCCCGTCACGCCAAGGATCACGCCGCGGACCCATCGCTCGTGTCGGCGCATGAACTCTCGCAGCGCTTCGGCGTCTCCTTGGCGTAGCGCCTCGACAACCAGCAGATCCGGGTCGTGCTGAACGGCCTTGGCCATTTGCATAGCTACCTGTACAGACGGGAGATCGGATGAGGCCCTGTCAGAAAATCCGAAACGATCTCCGGCTGCAACGTATTGGGAATCCAGGTATTATACGCCTACCGACGCCGCGCGGTTCCCGGGGGCTCTTCGGATCGCCCCCGAACGCGCCGGCGAGATCAGCGCCAGTCGACCAGGAGCGATCCCATGAAGCTACTCAAGCAACTCACGGAGCTGCCGGGCGTGCCCGGACGCGAGGAACGCGTTCGCGACTTCATCCGCGACGAAACCAAGCGGCTATTCGACGAGCAGCGCGTCGACGCCATGGGCAACCTCATCTGCCGCAAGGCCCCCGGCAAGAAGCCGGGACGGGGCAAGTCCGCCCCCAAGGTCATGATCGCCTGCCACATCGACGAGATCGGCTTCTACGTCTCGGCCATCGACGACAAGGGCAGGCTCCGCCTGGCGAACGTCGGCGGGTTCGACACGCGGACGCTCTTCGCACGGCGCGTCCTCGTCCAGGGCAAGAAGGACCTCGTCGGCGTCCTCACGCCCGCCGCGAAACCGCCGCACCTGCTCTCTGAGGAAGACCGCAAGAAGATCCCCCAGGTTAGCGAGTTCTTCGTCGATCTGATGGCCGACGCCAAGCAGGTCAAGAAGCAGGTTTCCGTCGGCGATCCCGTCACGCTGCTGCAGGAGACGGTCGAAATCGGCGAGGGCGTTTGCGGTAAGGCGATGGACAACCGCGTGGCGAGCTGGGTGGCGATCAACGCGATCCGCAAGGCCGGCGCGCAAAGCAAGTACGAGATCTTCTACGTGGGCACGGTGCAGGAAGAGGTCGGGCTCCGCGGGGCGGGCACAAGCGCGTTCGGGATCGAGCCGGACATCGCCGTCGCCATCGACGTGACGCTCTGCTGCGATCTGCCCGGCGTCTCCGACGAAGAGCGCGTCACGGAGTTCGGCGGCGGGGCGGCCATCAAGCTGATGGACAGCTCGGTCATCTGCCACCGCAAGCTCGTTGATGAGCTGGTCAAGATCGCCAAGCGCAAGAAGATCGCACACCAGATGGAGGTCCTGCCCCGCGGCGGGACCGACACGGCCGCGATTCAGCGATCGCGCGGCGGGGTGCGGAGCGTCGCCATCAGCGTGCCGTGTCGATACGTGCATAGCATCGTGGAATCGGTCCACAAGAAGGATCTCCGCGCGGCGGCGGACCTGCTCGCGGCCTGGCTGACGGCGTGAAGCGGAAAGGAGACAGAAGACAGAATACAGGAGACAGGAGGCAACGGCAGGGTTCAGGGGTCAGGGTTCGGGGTTCAGAACAGCAGGGATCCGGGACCCGCCTTCGCTTCACTACGCCGTGGCAAGTGTGTCTGTGCTACAAGGACGCTGTTTTGACTTGCATTCCATTGCGTGAGTGCTCCGGTAGGAATTCGTGTCCCCCACCGCTGGAAGCGGTGGGCCACCCGGTCCAGGGCACAGAACGGCTGGGCCGAGGGTCTGGAGGGCGCACCTCCCGGGCGGATTCACGGGCAAGATGCCCGTGCTACGAGCGTGGCTGGGGCAGATTGCCGGCGAGCGGTCTCAAGTTGAGGTAGACAAGTCAGTGATACGAACGGAAACCGCATGACGAAGACCAAGATCAACCCCGACGACGTGACGCTCCATCTCATCGGCAACGCCCACCTCGACCCGGTGTGGCTCTGGCGATGGCAAGAGGGCTTCGCCGAGACGAAGGCGACGTTCCGCTCCGCCCTCGACCGCATGAAGGAGACGCGCGGCTTCGTCTTCACCTGCGCGGCCGCCGCCATCTATGAGTGGATCGAGCAGAACGACCCGGCCATGTTCGCCGAGATCCGCAAGCGCGTCCGGCAGGGCCGATGGGTCGTCGCCGGCGGCTGGTGGATCCAACCGGACTGCAACATCCCCTCCGGCGAATCCTTCATCCGCCACGGGCTCTACGCCCAGCGCTACTTCCAAACGAAGTTGGGGCGGCGGGCGCGGATCGGCTACTGCGTCGACTCGTTCGGGCACGCGGCCACGCTGCCCAAGCTGCTCCAAGGCTGCGATCTCCACGGTTACGTCTGGATGCGGCCCGATCGAAGCGAGAACGACGACATCCCGTGGCCTGTGTTCTGGTGGGAGACACCCGACGGCAGCCGCGTCCTATCGATCCGCATCATGACGCCCTACTGCGCGAACGACGTCGAATCGCTCGAGCGGCGGATCGACGAGATCCCGCGCGAGCACATGAGGCCGCCGCTGACCACCGATGCGACGTGCTTCTACGGCGTGGGCAATCACGGCGGCGGCCCGACGAAGGCCCAGCTTGCGCTCATCGAGGCCTGGCGGAAGGCCCGCAAACTCCCGAGGCTCGCCTACAGCTCGCCGAACGACTTCTACGACGCGGTCGTTCCGCTCGGCGACAAGCTACCGCGGTACCAGGGCGAGCTGCAGCACCACGCGTCCGGATGCTACGCGGCCGTCAGCATGATCAAGGCCCTCAATCGCCGCGCCGAAGAGACGCTGCTCGCGGCGGAGCGATGGTCGGCCGTTGTGCGGATGGTGCTCGGCAAGCTCGCCCCTACCGAGACGCTCGCCCGCGCGTGGAAGCACGTCTTGTTCAACCAGTTCCACGACATCATGGCCGGTACCAGTGTGGCCGAGGCCTACGTCGACGCACGAGACCAGCTCGGGGCCGCCTTGCACGAGGCGGCCTTCGCGCTGAACAACGCCCAGCAACAGGTGAGCTGGAATGTCGACACCCGCGGCGAGGGCACGCCGGTCTTCGTCTTCAACAATCAGCCGCACGCGTTCGCGGGGGTGGTCGAGACCGAGGACATCGGACACGACATCTCCGGCGGCAAGAAGACGTTCGTCGACGCGAGCGGCGAGCCGATCCCGTTCCAATCGATCGAAGCGCACACGCACGCCAACAAGCACCGGGCGGTGCTGCATCTTTCGCTGCCGGCGATCGGGCATCGACTGCTGCGCCTCCGGGACGGTCGGCCTCCATCCGCGAGGAACTTGCTGGGCAAGCGGGCGGTGCGGGCTCGGGCGAGATCCGACCGCACCGGCCCGTGGCGGATCGAGAATGACGCGCTTCGCATCGAGGTCGACCGCAAGGGGCTCGTCGGGATCTACGACAAGAAGCGGCGGCGGCATGTCTTCTCGGAGCCCGCGTGCGCCGCCCTGGTCATGGAGGACAAGTCGGACACGTGGAGCCACGGCGTCTTTCGGTTCGACAAGGTGATCGGCCGGTTTGCGCGGGTGTCCGTGAGGATCGTGGAGGCCGGTCCGGTCCGCGGGGCGATCCGCGTTCAGTCGTGGTACGGCTGCTCGACGCTGCGGATGGATTACTTGCTCGGCGCCGGCGACCGCCACGTCGAGGTCCGCGGCGAGGTCCACTGGCACGACGCGTGGAAGGTGGTCAAGCTCTCCCTGCCGGTGCACGTCAAGGCCGACACGTGCACGGTCGAGATCCCCTACGGCACGCTCCGGCGGCCGACCGACGGCGAAGAGGAGCCGATGCAGCAGTGGGTCGACGTCAGCGAATCCAAGCGGCGCGCGGGGCTCGCGGTGGCGAACAGCAACCGATACAGTCACAGCGTCGAGGGCGGCGAGATCCGCATCACGTTGCTGCGGAGTCCGGCGTACGCCTACCACATCCCGTATCCGATTGACTTCGACGGCGACAACCCGATGACGGATCAGGCTCCGCTGCCGTTTCGCCTGCTGCTGATCCCGCACGACGGCAACTGGCGGCGTGCGGGCCTGATCGCCAAGGCCCGGCAGCTCAACTTCCCGCCGAACGTCCTGTTCGAGACGTTCCACGAGGGCACGCTGCCCGCGGAGCTTGGCGCCGTGGCGTGCGACGCGCCGGGTATCGAGGTGAGCGTGACCAAGCAGGCCGAGGAGGGCAAGGGGCTCATCGTGCGTGCAGTCGAGTGGCTCGGCCGGAAGACCAAGGCCCGTTTCGCCCTGCCGATCGCCAAGCGACGCTGGCAGGCGGCGTTCGCTCCGGGTGAGGTCAAGACGTTCTTCGTGCCGGACCGATCGGGTGCCCGCGTCCGCGAGGTCAATATGTTGGAGGAGAGGTAAAAGGGGGACAGGCTACTTTTCCGCATCTCCTCTTTCGCTACGGTTCTCGCTTGTTTCCACATAGTGGGTGAGTGTTGGGACACGGGGGACGGAAAAGTAGCCTGTCCCCCTTTTACTCCCTCAGCCCGCGCGTTCGACGTAGACGATCTCACCGTCCTCGACGGCCGATAGGACGGTGGCGTCGCCGTCGATCCTCCCAATCGGATTGACGTTGCTGGCGGCCATGGGCTCGGTGTTCGTGCTGGCGGGCGTGGGCCCCCAGAAGATGCAGAAGGCCTTGCCCGGCGGCCAGTAGGCGAGCTCGCCGACCTCCATCTCCGCGCGGGCGTCACTCTCCTCTTCGTGGTCGATGTTCATGCGGAAGTAGATCTCGTCGCCCCAGCGGTTGGCCTTGCCCTCGATCGGGAGCGTCTCGACGATGGCGCTGGCGTTTGAGGAATCGTTCAGCGTCGCGGCGAGTGTGATCTTGCCGGCCCGGATCTTGATCTTGGTCGCCATACCGTGTTCCCTGCCTGCCCCCCGCCCTATTCGGGCGTAGCTTACCGCACACAAGGTGCGCAGTACCAGCGCAATGCAGAGGTGGGACGGACTAGTTCGCCGGACGCGTGGCGACCCGCTCCGCGCGAAGCATCTCAGGGAAACGGCTGATCGGAGAGGTCTCCGGGGCGTCCTTGGCCGCGCGGATAAGGTTTGGCAGGCCGAACTTCTCCAGGCCGGAGTAGTATTCGATGTAGCCGAGCAGGAAGCGAAGACGGTAGTCCTCCTTCCGCTCCAGGCGTCCCTCGAGATCGGCCCGACGGATGTCCAGCACATCCCGGTGCTTCAGGAAGGCCTTGAGATCGACATCGAACTTGCTGTACTCGGGGAAGAGACCCAGGCCCTCATCCAGGCTCGCAACGGCCGAAAGGTAGTCGCCGGCGCCGATGAGCGCGTGTCCCCGACCGATCCATGCCAGGGCGTTCTGGGGATCGGCCATCCGTGCGACGTCGTACGCGGCCACCGCGTCATAGTAGCGTCCCTTCGCCAGCTTCTCCTCCGCCTTTCGCAGGGCATCGTTCGCGAACGTTTTGGCCGTGCCCGAGAACGTCGTGATCGGCTTGCTGAGCAGCTCGCGGAGCCGCTCCTCCTGGCCGTGGGCGGAGGGAGGCGCTGCGGCAGACGGTGCCTGCGAGGCTTCCTCCCCTTCCTCGGGCGCGGCCGCGGCCGCGGTCTTCGGGCCCTGGGTCTCGGCAGATTCCGCTGCCTCGGGTCTGTCGAGGTCCTTGGTGTAGGACGCGGCCTGCAGCATCGTCCGGTACAGGTCGCCCTCTTGACGCGTTCGTGATGCCGCCAGAGGATCGCCCTTTCTCTCCTGGGCCTCGCGACGCAAGGCATCGC
>CAZKCX010000210.1:0-10012 GCA_964550865.1 uncultured Planctomycetales bacterium | reverse complement strand
CCGCGAAGACAGAACTCGCAAACCCCGCACGACAGACCTGGGTCGATCACGATCTCGGCACCCATATCCACACCCCGAACATCCTCGCCCACCTCCGCAACGACGCCGGCGGCGTCCGAGCCCAATATGTGGGGCATCGCCAGCTTCAGCGCGCGGTGCCCCTGCCGGACCCACAGGTCCAGGTGATTCAGCGCGGCGGCACGAACGTCGACCAAGACCTCGTCGCGCCCCGGCTTCGGGTCATCCATCTCCAGGACGGTGATCTTGTCGACGCCTCCGTGCTCTTGAATGGCGGCTGCCTTCATGTGCGTTCTCCGGTTTCTCGTAACGAGCAGAATGACGTATCCAGTCGGCTTTCGCCGCGCCCATTGGATGCCGCAAGAGTGGCAGAATCAATCCCAAGCGTCCGGAAACGAGGCGGAAGTGAAAGAGGTTGAGCGGCCCTGGGGCCGCACCCGCATCCTTGAGAGGAGGAATGGGACGACCGTCACCGCCCGGAAAACCGCCTGCCAAGCAGCCCGAAGAAACCACCGCCTAGGAGCGTGAGCGTCAGTGGTTCAGGCACGGTGTAGACCTCGAGCTCGTCGATGCCGATCCAGCTGCCCTCCGCGTCGGTGAGCACCCGAACCCCGGTGGCCTGCACGGCCTCGAAATCGAACAGGTGGCGAACGCCGACGTCACCGGGCCAACCATCGTCATACGTAACGCTACCGAGGGTGATCCAATCGGCATCGGATGTCGAGGCGTCGGGATCGGGCATGGTCGTGTACTGCACGGTGTACGTGCCCTTCGAGCGGTCGTCGTACGTATCTGTGTTGTCGCGGCCCCAGGCGATAGCATCGATCAGGAAGCTGCCCTCGAGGTCGATGCCGGCAAAGCTCGACGTCGATCCCGCAATCCAACTCTGGTCGTTGCCGTAGAGGCCGTCGTTCAGATGGGGGATCTGGTGGATGGCGTACCCGCTGATGACGTTTTCGGCGAAGGCCGTTCCATTCGGGGCAATGTTGAGCGCACCCATCGTGCCGCCCTCTTCCGCCATCAACAAGCCCGTATACAGCTCGAGCTCGTCGATGCACGTCCCGCCACTCAGTCCCGTGCCCGGAACAACCAATCGAATGCCCGTCGCCGAGACGGCGTCGAAGTCAGAGCGGTGTCGTATCCATCCCTGCGCGTCGGGCGTTGTGGCGTCGTAGGTGATCGATCCGATCGTCGTCCATGCGCCGTCGGGAGTGGTCTCGTCGGGGTTGGGCGCCGTGGTGTACTGGACCTGGTAGGAGCCCTGCCAGCGGTCGTCGTAGGTATTCGTGTTGTCGCGCCCCCAGGCGATACCGCCGACGATCTTCCCCGCATCGAAGCCGATCCCCGCGATCGGGGCCGACCCGTCCGAGCCGATCCAACTGTTGCTGTTGCCGTACACGCCGTCGTTGAGATGATGAACGAAATGGATGCCGTAGCCCAGCTGCCCGCCGGCAAACGCGTCACCACCGAGGGCCAGGTTATGCGGGCCCATCGTCCCGCCGGTCTCAACCAACGTCAGCGAGGCCGCCGAAACCGGATCGGCGCTGCAAAGCAGGACCGCCAAACACAAGGATACCGTAGTGCGCATCAGAACACGCGTGAGCATCTAGTTCGCCCTCCGCCTAGACACAGTCACCGTGAGAGCCCCCGGAGGCTACCTCTTTATAGACCTACACTTGCGACGATGTCAATGCCCTTTGTGGGCAAACCGGCACGCCGTCAGCCCCATGGCGGCCAAGAGGAGCAGCGGAACCGGTAGTCCGGAGCCGCACCCGAACACCGCAACCACCTCGCGGTCGTCCATCATCGTGAGGGCAATACTCAGGTTGGGATGGATCGCGGCATGGTTCGCATCGCCCGGGGAGTTCGGATCGAGCAGGCGGTACTCCTCGGAATAGCTATCCCCCATAGCGCCGACGGTAATCTGCCCTACGGCGCCGGACGAGAACAACAGGACGAACGAAACGGTTGCGACCGCTCGCGGCATGGCTTGCCCTCCTCCTCTGCCATTGTAACCGCTCGCACACTCGCCGAAACAAGAAACGCGCCACGACGTTCCGCCGGCCGGCACACGTATCTCGCGTGAATGGCAGAACGCGGGTATGCTGGTGTCACTCCGGCTTCCGTCCGTCCTTGCGGTCGTGGCGCGGTCGCACCGCCTTGGAACCCGATGCCGACCCGAAGATCCCGTCTCGATCCCGCAATGGACGCCGCGGAAGCTCCGGGCAGCCCTACGTTCGAACTCGAATCCGATCGGCCCCAAGGAGGACACCGTATGCATCGTTCCATGACAAGACGCGACGCCCTGCGTTCCTTGACGTGCGCGGCCGTCAGCGGCGGCGTCGGCGGGTTGGCGCCCTCGGCCAACCGCGCGGCGGGAGCCAACAAGAACGGCCGACCGCCGAACATCATCTTCATCCTGGCCGACGACCTGGGCTACGGCGATCTGGGCTGCTACGGCCAGAAGCGGATCCAGACGCCGAACCTCGATCGTTTCGCGACGGAGAGCATGCGGTTCACGCAGGCCTACGCCGGCAGCACGGTGTGCGCGCCGTCGCGTTGCTGCCTGATGACGGGCCACCACACGGGGCACGCCCGCGTTCGAGGAAACGCGCGCGTGCCGCTCCTACCGAGCGACGTGACGGTCGCAGAGGTCCTCAAGGACGCAGGCTACCAAACGGGCATCATCGGCAAGTGGGGGCTCGGCGAGCCGGAGACGACGGGCATCCCGAACAGGCAAGGTTTCGACACCTGGTTCGGCTACCTGAACCAACGCAACGCCCACAACTACTACCCGCCGTTCCTCTGGCGGAACGAGCAGCGCGTCCGGTTGGAGGGCAACGCGCCCTACTACGAGATGTACTCCCGCGAGGCAGCGAAGAAGCAGAGCGGCCCCGACGGCAAGCGGGAGACGTATAGCCACGATCTCTTTGCCAAGGAGGCGCTCGAGTTCGTGCGCAAGAACAAAAGCGGTCCCTTCTTCCTCTACCTGGCCTACACAGCCCCCCACGCCAACAACGAGCGAGGCGCGGTCGAGCGCGACGGCATGGAGGTGCCCGACTACGGGCCTTACAAGGACAAGCCCTGGCCCGATCCCCAAAAGGGCCACGCCGCCATGATCACCCGAATGGACCGGGACATCGGCGAGCTGATGGCGTTGCTGAAGGAGCTCGGCATCGACGAGGACACGGTTGTCTTCTTCAGCAGCGATAACGGGCCGCACCGCGAGGGCGGGGCCAAGCCGGACTTCTTCGACAGCAACGGGCCCGTCAAGGGCATCAAGCGCGACCTGTACGAGGGCGGCATCCGCGTGCCCACGATGGCCCGCTGGCCCGGGAAGATCCAGGCGGGTTCCGTCAGCGACCAGATCTGGGCGTTTTGGGATTTCCTGCCGACGGCCGCCGAACTCGCCGGCGTTCGGGCGCCGTCGGGCATCGACGGGATCTCGATCGCCCCTACGCTCCTTGGCAAGCCAGGCCAGCGGCAGCATGAGTACCTCTACTGGGAGTTTCACGAAGGCCCCAGCAAGCAGGCGATCCGCATGGGCAGGTGGAAGGCCGTCCGACGTGGACCGAAACGGGCCATCGAGCTCTACGACCTGTCGGAGGACATCGGCGAGGAGAATGACATCGCCGCGCGGCATCCTCAGATCGTCACCAAGGCCGAGGAGATCCTCAAGACCGCTCGAACCGAGTCCGAGCACTGGCCGATCCGGGATGGCCGACGCCGAGCCGGAAGAAAGGCTCGCTCGAGCGGGAAGAAGCAGTAGCCGTTGGAGCGGTCCTGCGGGTACGTCGCCAAGCCCGACGGACTGCGGAGGGTGCCGGTACTGGGTCTTGCCGTAGCTCCGCACGGACCTTGCGAATGGGCTCCGTTCGCGCGAGAAAGGGAGAGCCATGGAGAAGACTCGAGGCCAGATCGAAGCCGAGATCAGCGAGGGCATCATCCGGTTCGAGAAGGAATACATGGGACGCGGCCCCGAGGATACGAAGGCCTACATCATCGACGATATGGTCCTGGTTCGTCTTCGCGGCGTCTTGACGCCTGCGGAGAAGAGCCTGGCCAAGATCGACCCGAAGACGCAGGGCCGATCGCTGATCAAGCAGGTCAGAATCGAGTTATTGGAGAAGGCCCGCGGCATGTTGGAGGTGCTCATCCAAGACATCACCGGCCGCAAGGTGCGGAGCCTGCACACGGACATCAGCACCGCCACGGGCGAACGCGTCATCATCTTCACGCTGGACGGTCCGCCGCATTGTGGGAAGCCGGAGCCAGAGGACTGAGACAAGCATCCGGGCACGTCGTTCTTGACAAGTCGGCCGTTGTCCCTATGATCTTCCTCTGGCTGTAGACCCAGGCAGACGGACAGGGGGTTGCGCTGGGCAACCTGCTGGAACGATAGACTGGCGCATTGCCCGGCATCGGGCTCCTGCCGGTCCTGCTGTTTGCCTACTCACGGCGGAGTGCGTTGACGGCGGATCCCACCGGGGTTGGCCGCTCAAGACACAGGCCAGCTGACGTCCCGCCTGGGACGCGCTGGCCTTTTTCTTTGCCTGAGAGAAGGGATAGCGCACTGCAATCAAGAAGGTCGTATGGCTTTGCCCCGGAGCGGGTTATGTCCCAAAATGGCCCGCTCCGACCCAGGGGGAGAAGATGTCCCCGCGCCGGCGATCGTGGGCGAGATGCGCCTTCGGTGGGCCCATAGCAAGGGGCGAAATGTGCAGAATAGCGGCGAAATCGGAAAGCAGCTTGAGGATGCGGTTGGGGAGTTCGTGCGTAGCTACATGTCGGTACGTCCGGAGTCGATCCTCGTGGATCGGCATGACACGCACCTGCTCATTACCCTCTGTCAAGTTGTCTCCCCTTCCGAACGGGAGTATGCTCGCGAAGTCGATTCGCGGACGCTCCTGGAGCGGCTATTTGCAGAGACTTTCGACGTGGTAAAGACGGAATTGGAGATCGTCGTGACGGAGATTACCGGGCGCGCGGTACTGCACTCACGGATCAGCGTCGATCCCGCCGCGGGCGACGCCGTCTTGGTTCTCTCCCTCGGAAAGACCGAACCCTAGCGGATCAGACCATGCACCGTGTGGGCAGACACCACGCGGAATCCAAGATGAGGAGACACACATGTCAAGCCAACATTGGGACCTGCTGAAGTCGAAGCTCGACAAGGAGAACCTCGAGAAGCTGGCAGCCATCGACAACCCTCGACTCCATGCGTTCGTCGCCGATGCCGTCGAGCTCTGCGAGCCGGAGACCGTCTGGGTCAGCACGGATTCGGAGGAGGACCTTGCCTTCACTCGAGAGATGGCGCTCAAGCTAAAGGAAGAGGCCCCGCTCGAAATGCCGGGACATACCGTTCACTTCGACGGAATGCAGGACCAGGGCCGCGACCGCGAGGTCACCCGATACCTGGTTCCGAAGGATGACAGCCTCAGCATAGCGCTCAACCAGATCGAGCGTGAAGAAGGCCTGGCCGAGGTCCGCGGCCTCCTGAAGGGTTCGATGAAGGGACGGACCATGGCCGTCCGTTTCATGACGCTGGGGCCGAACGATTCGGATTTCCGCATCCCATGCGTCGAGTGCACGGATTCCTTCTATGTGTCCCACAGCCTGAATCTGCTCTATCGCACGGGCTATGAGGAGTTCACGCGCCTGAACCCTGAGGCGAAGTTCTTCGCGACGCTGCATTCCGCCGGGAAGCTGGACGAGCGGATGACCAGCGCGGAGCCCGACAAGAAGCGCATCTACATCGACCACACCACCGACACCGTGTACAGCGTCAACACGCAATACGCGGGCAATACGGTCGGTCTCAAGAAGCTGGCCCTTCGCTTGACGATCCGCGAGGCCGACCGCAAGGGATGGCTTGCCGAGCACATGTTCTTGATGGGCGTGTACGGACCCAACAAGCGCAAGACGTACCTGGCCGGCGCGTTCCCGAGTGCTTGCGGCAAGACGTCGACGGCGATGCTGCCGGGCGAATCGATCCTCGGCGATGACATCGCGTTCTTCCATGAGGTGGATGGACGCTGCATGGCCGTGAATGCCGAGTCGGGAATCTTCGGCATTATCCAGAACGTCAACCCCGACGACGACCCCGTCATCTGGGATGCGCTGCACAAGCCGGGCGAGGTCATCTTCTCCAACATCCTCGTCAAGGACGGCAAGCCGTACTGGCTCGGCATGGGTGTGGACCCGCCCGAAGAGGGCGAGAACTTCTCCGGCCCGTGGCACAAGGGAAAGAAGGATGCCAACGGTCAGGAGATCCCGTGTGCCCATAAGAACGCCCGCTACGCCATGACCCTGAAGTCCTTGGCGAACTGCGATCCCGAGCTGGACAACCCCAAGGGCGTCGAGCTGGCCGGGATCATGTACGGCGGCCGCGATTCCAAGGCGTACGTCCCCTGCCAGCAAGGCTTCAGTTGGGAGCACGGGATCGTCGCCTACGGTGCGTCCCTGGAGACCGAGACGACGTTCGCCACCATCGGCAAGGAGGGCGTGCCCGAGATCAACCTGATGAGCATCCAGGATTTCGTGGCCATCCCGCTCGGAAAGTACGTCCAGAACAACCTGGAGTTCGGCAAGAAGCTCGCCACGCCGCCGCTCGTCTTCGGGGTCAACTACTTCCTGCGAGACGAGGACGGCAAGTTCGTCAACGGCGTGCGTGACAAGCACGTGTGGGTCAAGTGGATGGAGCTGCGCGTACACGGCGAGGCCAGCGCGCTGCGGGCGCCCACGGGCCTGATTCCCCGTTATGAGGACCTCCAACGGCTCTTCCCGCAGGTGCTCGGCAAGGAGTACTCGAAGGAAGACTACATCAAGCAGTTCACGATTCGCATCCAGGAGAACCTCGCTAAGATGGACCGGGTGGAGAAGTTCCACAGAGAAGTGGATGACGCACCGGCCGAGGTCTTCGAGATCCTGGCCGCGCAACGCGAACGGCTGCTGGAAGCCCAGAAACAGTTCGGCGATGAGGCCTCTCCCGAGGCCATGCCGGAAGAGTAAGGCTTGGGTTGGGCGTCGGTCCGATCGCGGGTGATGCATCGCCCGCATTTCGCGCCGACGGCAGGATTGCGAAAGCCAGGTCGTGTCAGGGCTCGCCGGGTGCGTCTTCGTCGGCCGATTCGACGAGCCGGGCCTGCAGCGCTCCGTACTGCACCATCTCGACGACGTCGTGGAGTCGCCACAGCAATGCATCGGCGTCGGGGGCGACGATGCGCAGCTCATAGTCCCCGTCGGGGGTTCGCCGAAGACACACGCCCTCGGGGAGATCGTTTGTATGGCCGTTGCTCACCGTAGCACGCCCCTGCCGCCGCATTCACTCCAAGACCCAGGTCCCGAATCGATCCGCCTCGAGGAAGCCGTTGGCCATCTGTGACCACGCGCTCCACTCCCGGTCGTTCTGTGTCCGCTGCCGGCAGATGTTCGCGCGGAAGACCGTGCCCGACTTCGGCGACGCCACGCCAAGGGCCTCCCAGGGCAGGGCGATCTCGACCGTCCAATGGTCCTCCCGGATCTTGACCGCGCGATACCAGTCGGGGTTGTACTTCCGCACCGGATGCTCGCTGATGGCGTCCCAGGTCACGCCTTCCGGGTTGATCATAAAATGGAAGAACGGCCGGAGACGCTCCGGCGTGGTGATCATCAGCTCGACGTCGTCGCCGTACCAGACGTGATCGTCGTGCTCGATGCCGTGGACGTTCATCCGCTCGGGATTCGGCTCGTCACAACGAAGGGCGATGTAGAGCGCGTCCTTGTCGTACAGGACGCGCGCGTGCGTCTGCTGGACCTGACGATCCGGCTCGGACGCCATCGGGACGAAAGGGTCGAGGGTGCGTGCCTCCTTCCAGGCCGGGTCCGACAGATCGCCGTCGATCTCGGGAGGCGGAATCGCCCGGCCCAGGCGTGGGATTTCGGCCCGCCGCGTCTTCAACTGATCGTTGAGGACCTGTTGCCTGCGTCTCTCCGCCGCCTCGATGATCGGCTGGATGTCGTGCCCGAGCGGCGCCCCCTTGGCGTATTTCGCTCTGGCGGAACGCAAGGCGTCCTCGCAACCGGCCGGCACATCCTTGTCGGCCCACCAGTTCATCCGCTCGCTGTAGCACCACACGTATTCGTCCGTCGTCTGGAGCGCCCAGTAGGCATTGTGCTCGAACCACTTGCTCTGCTCCTCGGGCTTCATGTAGTGGCCCAGGACCTTGTTCTTCCTCATGCCGTAGTACTGATCGATATAGAGCGCCTGCCCGACGCGAACCCGCCGGCGGTAGGTCTCCCACAGGCCGGGGTCGACGAGGTACTTCGCCTGTTGGCTGATCCGCCAATACGCCCGCAGATGTTCGCGGCTGTTCGTGTAGTAGTAGGCGTGTTCGTTGCCGTCGATGATGGTCGTCTCGCCTTCGGCGCCGTCCAGCATGCCGCATAGAAACGCCGGCAAGAGGCCGTAGTAGTGGCGGCTGAGCTTGTCGAGCCGTTCGGCCGGGTCCATCGGGACCAGCAATCGCCAGAGGAAGCTCGTCTGGAAGAACGTCAGGATTTTGGGGTTCGGCATTTCGGCCTGGAGGGCCCGGACGAACTCCGCGCCCCGCTGTCTGACCTTCGCCTGGTACTCGGCGAAGCCCTTGGTCTTGCTGTGTGCGGCATCGCGGTAGTTCCATGGGTTGGTGCCGTACGGCTCCTGGTCGAAGCAGACGCCGACACACCGACCAATCCGGGCGGCCCGCGCCACGAGACGAACGTTGTTGGCGATCGCCTTCCAATGGTCGTCGTTGAACCAATCCTGGTCGGACGCCGCCCACAGGATCACGAAGTTGTCGGTGAAGCGACGCCATTCGATGTTGCGGAGGTCCTCGTAGTCCTGGGCGAACTGCGATTCGGGCCAAGCCTTCGGGGTGAGCACCTTGCCGCCGCCCTTCAGCTTGAAGATGAGCCCGTCGAACGGGCGCTTTTCCATCTCGCGGATGTGCTCGCGGATGAAGCTGGGAAAGGGCACATCCCACCCGTACTCGATGACCTTCTTGTCCAAGATCTTCACGGTCTTCGGCGGCTCGGCGGCGTGCGCACACGCGGTAGCCACGCTGGCGAAGACGAGGCAGACGGATTTCATGGGCCTATCCTTTCGGTCTTGCGCGGTGGAGCCATCGACCCGGTGGAGACGGGAGGCGGACCCTCAGGCCGAACGCCGGGGAATCCGCCGCGAAGCACGGCACCCTCTATGATAGAGACCTTGGCCCGCCAGGTCACCCCGTCAGGCAGGCTATCGGAGGGTGTCGTGCCGAACACCGTGTACGGACAGGCCGGAAACACCCTAGAGGCGTTTCAGAAATCCGTGACCCTGTCCCCGACTCGCTTACGCCTAGGGAAGCGGGCCGCCGGAGTCCTTCGGCGCCGCGCGGCTGGGATCCGCCGTTTCGGCGGGCGCCGGCCGGTGGCAACGGCTCGGCGCGTATTCGCGTACGTGCGAGCAGCGGGTCGCAAGCTGTACACCTGAGGCGTCGTGCACCCCAAACGGCGGGACCCGGCTGGGCGTTGTGGCCGCCGCAAACCGCCGCTTGAATGCGCGGCGGGGCGAAGCTACGCTAAAGCAGCCGGAGGAAACGTCATGACGCGTTTTCCCCATCGCGAGATCGCGTGCCGCCGCTGTCTTCCGCTCGGACCGCGGCACGAACGACGTGCGCCGGTAGCTCAGTCGGATAGAGCATCGGATTTCTAATCCGAGGGTCGTGGGTTCGAGTCCCGCCCGGCGCGCATTCACGAAAGCCGCTCTAAGAGCGGCTTTTCTCTTTCCGTTGCGCCCATGCGCCGGACAGGCCGCGCCGATTCACACGGTACATGGCCCCATCCCGTCACCTCCCGCGCGTTCCCATCTCCCTCGGCGCAGGCCAAGGCGGTCGTAGGGGAAGTCGTTGGCGCCCGCACGGGTCGGTACGGTATACTGGGAACTGAATCTCTAGCTAGCTCCGGTTACTAGCTCCTTGCGGGTCATGGCTTT
>CAZKCX010000209.1:0-10057 GCA_964550865.1 uncultured Planctomycetales bacterium | reverse complement strand
GTCGGTCACAGCGGAGGCGTCGGCGGCGGAGACCTCGTTCGCGGGTCGGGTGTCGGTGGATGGTGTGAGTTCGACGATTTCCGGGGACACGACGCCGGTTCCGGCCGATCCGATCACGTTCCGTTGCGGGCCGGTAACGGGTATGAGCGGCCTGGCGGTCTATCTGGCATTCGCGTTCGTTGGCGTGGTGATTCTGCGTCGCCGCCTGCGGCGTGGAACGGAGTAAGGGCAGGGGCTGGCACTCGGCGGACCCGAGCCGCAGTGGTCCTGCTTTCGAGGGAATCCCTAGATGGGGTGGCAAGACATGCAAACGCGGACGTCGATACTCGTTCTTCTCCTGGCCGGGCCGGCGCTGGCAGCGAACTCGGCAAGTCGAACCATCGAACCGGATGCCTATGTCCCCGGTTCGCCCGTCACGGTGCAGATCGCGATCACGACGGACGCGGTCGTGTCGGCGGTCGGTCTGGAGGAGGCCCCGCCGGAGGGATGGACAATCAGCAGCATCAGCAACGGCGGCACGTGGGACGCCCGGAATAAGAAGGTCAAATGGGGGATCTTCTTCGCCGGCAGCATCCCCGCGACGGTGAGCTACCAGGCGACGCCGCCCGCCGAGGCGACGGCCACGGGTGCGTTTGCGGGTAGCATCTCCTGCGATGGGGTTTCACAGGCGATCGAGGGCGAGTCGAGCGTCGACATCCAGGGCGTCATCGTCGCGCCCATCGACGACGAGACGATTCCCACCGGGGCTGAATACGTGGGTCCCACGCCACAGCTCCTCCACGGCGATCCGAACGAGGCGGAATGGTCGCTCGTCGAGGGTCCGACCGGAATGGAGATCGACCCACTTACGGGCGTCGTGACCTGGCCGACGCCGACGACCAGCGGCAGCCCGTTTTCCGTCACGATCCGCGCGACCACGTCGGAGGGCAGCGACGACGAGAGCTGGCAAATCACCGTGCTGGCGCCCCCCATCATCGCCCCAATCCCCAATCAGACGCTTCCAGGCGGTGAGCCACTCTATAGCGGCCCGAGGCCGTATCTGATTCAGGGTTCGGAGCCGATCACGTGGTCGCTGATCGACTACCCGGACGGCATGGACATCGATCCGCTGACAGGCGTGGTCACGTGGGAGAGCCCGACGACCACGGGAAGTCCGCACACGATTACGATCGTCGCGGCAAATGGGGTCGGGTCGGATGAGGAGACCTGGCAACTCACGGTCAGCGAGGCGCCCATCATCGAGGACATCGCCGACGCGAACATCCCGGAAGGCGTGCCCTACACCGGCCCGACGCCGGTGCTGAGCCGTTCCACCCCACCGGTGACGTGGTCGCTCATGACCGGTCCGAGCGATATGGAGATCGACGAGGCCAGCGGCGTCGTGACGTGGCCGAATCCGCGAGGAGCCACCGCTCCGTACCAGGTGACGATCAAGGCAACGGACACGAAGGGCAGCGACACCGAAACGTGGCTTCTGACCGTGTCGCCGAGCTACACGGCAACAGTTCAGACGGACGTGACCACCGCAACGGCGGGCACGCCGGTCTACCTGTATGGTTTGGCAACGAACCTGGATACAGGCGATCCCGAGCCGAACGTGCCTGTGACCATCCGCGTCCGGGTCCAGGGCACGCGGCGCGTCATCACGACGTGGACGAGCAGCGAGGGGAACTTCGGCGCCTACTTCAACCCGCTGGCCGGCGAGGCGGGTCAGTACGAGGTCGGTGCGGACCACCCGTCCGTCGCGACCGACAGGACGGACGACACGTTCATCCTGTATGGAATGCAGATTGCGCCGCCCCAGGTCTCCGTCACGATCATCCCCGGCCAGTTGCCCGAGACGGAGCAGGTCGACCTCAAGAACTTGGGCGACACGCCGCTGACGGGGATCACGACGAGCCTGGAGGGTGTCGTGGCCAACCTCTCCGTCCAGGTCAATACGCCCGACTCGATCCCGACCTTCGGGACGACCTGGCTCCGCTACACGGTCATGGCCGAGGATGCGTCCATCGAGCAGAGCTCGTTCACGATCCGCGTGACGTGCGACCAGGGGTCTGAGGCAACGCTGACCGTCCACGTCCGCGTCCTGCCGATCGTCCCGCACCTGGTGGCGAGTCCCTCGTCGCTCAAGGCGGCGGCCCTCCGCGGCGACCAGACGGTGGTTGGGTTCGAGGTCACCAACGACGGCGGCGAGGGAAGTGGCGACGTGCACGTGAACGTCCCGGTCTCCCCTTGGATCTCGCTGGTTACGCCTGAGACCATGTCGTCGCTGGCCCCCGGAGAGTCGGCCGAGGTCTCGTTACGCCTATCGCCCGACCCCAACGTGCCCATCGGTGACTACACCGGCACAATCGTCGCCCACTGCGACGGTGACAGCGTTACGGTGCCGTTTACATTCAATGTCGTCTCCGATCGGAAGGGCGACCTCCGCGTCGAGGCCGTCGACGAGTTCACCTACTACGCCACCGGCTCGCCGAGGGTGGCCGGCGCGACCGTGACGGTCAAGGACCCGAATGACGGCTCGCAGGTCGCCTCCGGCGTGACCGACGCCGATGGCATCGTGCTGTTCGAGGATCTGACCGAGGCCTACTACAACCTGGAGGTCACGGAGCCCAACCACGGTGGGTTCGAAACGCTCGTCCTCGTCCCCGCCGACGACACCAAGCACGTCACGGCGTTCCTGCCCAGGGAGTTGGTCCGCTACAACTGGACCGTCATCCCGACCGAGGTTGAGGACGTGTATGAGATCACGGTGGAGACTGTGTTCGAGACACACGTGCCGGCCCCGGTCGTCACGATCGACCCCGCGTTCGTTGACTTGACGCAGGTCGGCTGTGAGACCTACATCAACTTCGAGATCAAGAACCACGGCCTGATCGCGGCTAACGATGTCCGGATGTACTTCTCCGATAACAACTCACGCTATGAGGTTACGCCCCTGGTCGAAGAGATCGGTGATCTGCCCGCGGATTCGAACGCCGTTGTTCCCGTTCGAATTCGCGACAAGGCCTGCCCTTCGCCAGAACAATCCGAGAGCATGAGAATGGCCGTCTTGCGTGCTTCGTCGGAGCAGGAGGCGGATGGGGATGACTATGACGAATGCGCGTCGCCCTCCCTGGGGGCGACGTACACCATAGACTGTAATGGCCCGGTTGAGAATCGTTTGCCTGTAGGCACCAGGATTCCACCTGCCGATTGTGGTGGAAGCGTAAGCTACGGCGGAAGCTCCTCGTCCGGATACGGCGGCCCCTCCCCAGATTCAGGGGGAGGACCGGCGGTGGTCCACCACGTCCCAATACCGACACAGCCGATCGACTGCTGCAAGTCGTGCTGTCCTAGGGATGGGGACTACTGGAAGTGGAACTGGCCCATACTCCCAACGGTCTTGGAGGGATGGGAAGTGGACTTTTCCAACTGGCCGTGGGAGGAAGGGTTCTTGAACACGTGGGCGGGATCCCACTGCTACCACTACGCCTGGAACGAGCCCTACCCTCCTGGCCGACAACCCGGAGACCGGGCGAACCCGCCGCGCCCTATCGGTGCGCCTACGTGCGAAGAGGTCACGAAATCCGCCGTCGCAGACGGCCTAGTGTCGTTGGGTAATCCCAAGAACCCCGGAGTACCCAATCCGCTTGAGGACCCTGCTTATACCGATCCTTGTACTGAGAAGTGCCTCATCGCGCTCTACGTACGAGAACCACCGCAGAAATGGGGCTTCCATTGGCTGAGGAGGAACCGGGATGGTACATGGTCGAGCAAGTGGGGAACTGGTGGGCTCGCGGTGCGACAGGTCAATCCGAATCCACTTGGGGAACCTTACCAGCCCCACGACTCATGGGTCCCAGGATATCCATCGGACTCGTTCTGCGGGTACTTCTATCGCGAGTGCAGTAAGGCGCCGGGATCAGCAGAATCTTCTGAAGGAGTCCCGCCAGTGGGTCCCCGTAGCGCCCAGGCTGAATTCACCGGGCTGCGAGCCATGGTTGCGGGCTATTCCGCGGCGCCTTTGCCAGAGTGGAATATCACCGATGTGCAGTCGATCGCCTTGATTCGATCATTGCTTGACCAAGCGAGTGCGGCTCAGGCAGATCGTCTCCCACGTGTAGCAAGCGTCTTGGGATATCACGGGATCATTCTGCGGCGGGGAAGCGACGTGGCGGACTTTCCTGACGTTGTGCTCGCGTGGGACGCCCAGATCTGGACTGCGGACGACACAGTGGCAGCGGGATACGACGATGTCGTTGGGTTGGAGGGACTTCTTCAGCAGTGGGCGGCCGAGGCCGGGTACGGCTCGTACCTGAACGATCCATGTGCCGTGGAGTTTCAGCAGGCCTCGGATCCGCCGGTGCTGGCTGGAATATGTGCGCACGTTCGCATTCAGATCCACCAACAGGCCGTCATCAGCCGTTCCGGATTCCGAGCGACACTTGAGCTGCAGAACACCAGCACCGATCCGCTCGAAGAGGTGATCGTGGCGCTCGACATCCGTGACGCCAGCAACGTTGCCTCCGACAATCGCTTCGGGGTCTACCCGCCCGAGTTGACCGGTATCTCGGATGTAAGTGGCGGTGGGTCGGTGCCCGGGGGCTCGACAGCGCAAGCGGTCTGGACGATCGTGCCGAAGGATGAGGCCGCGCCCCAGGAGGCCAAGCGTTACTATGTCGGGGGGACGCTCAGCTACACGTTCCAGGGCGACGAGATCACCGTTCCGCTCTTCCCGGCCGAGATTACCGTGCTGCCCAACCCGGAGCTGGAGCTGAGCTACTATCTGGAAAGGGTCGTCTACAGCGATGATCCCTTCACCACGGCGGTCGAGCAGGCCGTGCCCTTCTCGCTCGGGCTGCTGATGCGCAACACCGGGCCGGGGACGGCCAAGAACGTCCGGATCACGTCCGGTCAGCCGAAGATCGTCGAGAACGAAAAGGGCCTGCTGATCGACTTCCTGATCATCGGTACGAAGGTGGGCAGCCAGTCGCTCTCACCCTCCATGTCGGTCAACCTTGGCGACCTCGGGCCGAGCCAGACGAACGTCGCGCAGTGGATCATGACGGCCTCGCTACAGGGCGAGTTCGTCGACTACGACGCCACCGTCAAGCACATCAACCCGTTGGGCGACGAGGAGCTGTCGCTGATCGACCCGAACAACCTGACGATCCATGGCATGACGCACGTCGTCCGCGTCGATGAGCCGAACGACGATGGCCTGCCGGACTTCCTGGTCAACGACACGCCCGATTCCGAGGACCTGCCCGAGGAGATCCACAGCAGCGACGGCTCGGTCCTGCCCGTGACGGTGGTCACCGACGCGGATGTAAGCGAGATCACCGACAGCGACGGCACGCGCGAGTTCGAGCTGACGATGACGCCGCAGACCGGGTGGACGTACCTGCGGATCGGCGATCCCTCCGGCGAGGGAGGCTATCGGCTCGTCCAGGTGACGCGATCGGACGGCCGCCAGGTGCGTGTGTCCGACAACGCCTGGACGACGCACCGCGTGATTCGCCTGGAGGGTCAGTCGCCCGAGCGCGAGGATCTGCTCCACCTGGTCGACTACGAGGGCACGGGTTCGTACAGGTTGGTCTTTGAGCCGGTCACGCAGTGGGAGGTGAGCGTGGAGGTCCCCAGCCCTTCGTTGGGGGCTGTGGGCATCAGCTATCTGCCTGGGAACCAGGTCGTTCTGACGGCAACGCCGGAGCCGAACGTCGGCGTATTCGGGGCCTGGCTGGGCGTTCCGCAAGAACGCCAACAAGACAACCCGCTGATGCTGACGCTGGGCTCGGATGTCTCGCTGACGGCGATCTTCGCACCGGTTGAGGGCATTGATCCCAACGGTGTGCGCTGGCGGACCCCAGACGGCGAGTGGCAAACGTGCGGTTCCGGCGCGAGCATGCCGATGGTCGTCATCGCGCTGGGGATCTGGGTGATGGTGTTCCGGTTCACCCGTCGCGGTCGATAGGACGGGTCCCGGTCGCCGCTGTTCCGCCCGGGTCTCGGAGGCTGCCCGAGGCCACAAGCGCCTGCAGTTGAAGACCACCGATCTTCGCGACCGAGGGGCTAGTTTCGTTGCTTGGCGTCCCTATCGCGTCACTAGCCTCGTTCGCCTTGTCGGCCGACTGTGCGAAGGGGGTGGTCTGCCACTTCTCGTCTTGGTTGTCTGGCTGAGGTCAGCGGTTATCCCCGCGGTGTCCGACCATCATCCGAACCTTCCCGCGTGGCGACCTGAACTTCGTACGCGGCGTCTATGTCGAACCTGTTGCACACAGGCGCGGATCCGAATGACGCCAACGATATCGCCTACGAGTGCATCGAGTTGGTGGATATGCGTCAGGTGACGAGCATCTGCGAGGACTCGACGGATGGCACCCTGCGCGTCATCGGCATGACGGCCCCAGCCATCGATCCGAACGCTCCGAATCCCGATCCGGCGGACGGCGTGTTCACGCGTCCGCGCATGGCGGAGATCGAGCCGAACAGCGCGGCCTGGTCGGACCCGAACGGCGTGATTGAGCAACGCCCAGCGCTCGAGATGACCGTGGGAGACCCGAATACGGATCCGAGTGCGGACTTGGCCTTGCCGCTCTCGGCAGTCTACATCGCGGAGGATCCGAACGCGCCGACGCATACGCTGGCACTGACTGTCAAGAAGCCGGATAAGGGGACGATTACCTTTACGCCGGATCAGTTGGCGGATCCAAACGATGACCCAAACGATCCGAACTCGCTTCGGCTGTACGCAGAGGGCACGTTGGTTACGTTGGAGGCCAGCCCGAGCGATGCCGTGAACAAATGGACGATCTTCGACCCCAACTACCCTGGCGACAAGGACCACGCGCGGGTGTACAAAGACGCGAACGATCCGAATTTCCCCGGCTACCCGAACTTCCACCAGTTGCTGCTCGAACCGTGTGATTTCAGGATCGGCACTGAACTTGTCGGCCCCGGTCGGCTGCTGAAACTGGTGATGCACCGCACCGGGGATGACAAACTCCTCGGACTCAACCTGCGGCATGTCGGCCTGCATTGCGTCCGCGAGGCCTCCCTCGGGCGGAGAGTCCTCGTCCAACTCGCCCAGGACGTAGAGCGAGGACGCCAGGACCTTCGGGTACAGCTCGTCCGGGACGAGGCCTTGCCAGATTGGGGTGCCCGAAGGCGCCCAATGCACGAGCGTCTTCACCGACGATTGCCGGGCGGCAAGAAACGCCGCGAGCGGCCCGCCGATGCTGTAGCCACCGGCCGCGACCTTGTCTGCGTCGACCTCAAGGCCCAACTCACCGGCAAGGCCGAGCTCCAGCGTCTGTTCAGCGAGCTTGACCAGGCGATCGTGATACTGGGCATCCGTGAACCGAAGCGGTCGCGTGTCCGGCACCAGCACCGCGTATCCCCAGCTGGCGAGGATCTCGTGGAGGCTCTGGTGGTAGTAGGCCTGCACGTTCGAGCCCATCACCCAGATGAACGCGGGCAAAGGACCGTCGGCATCCAGCGGCTCAAATACGGTGATCCCAAAGGGCAAGCCATCCGCCCCCTCTTCGATCTCGACCCGTCGCTCCCGGACTCCGTAGGGGCCGGTATCCGTCGGTGGCTCGGCGAAGTCGTTCTCCTCCCAGATGGGGAACAGCGCGTTCTCGACGACAAAGCAGCCGGTAAACGCGACGGATAGGACCGTGAGCACCACGGCGGAATGCTTGATACGCATCGTGCGACCTCCGGGTTTGCAGAGGATCTGCAACAACATCGGCCTGTCATCCAGGACGCGGTGTTGTCAACCAAGACGGGCAGGCATGAAATGAGATGCCGGAGGCGGCGAGGATTGTCCCTGGATCTACCGCCCCGCCCACCGTCGCCGTCGCCTGTCACCCGGGAGCGGCTCCGTACAGGATGCCTTTCTTGCAGAAGGCACGACGGGTTGTAGATGAGGTCATGATGTTCTCTTCCGTTGATAGGATGCCTGATGCTGGCCGAACCATGAGGAGAGGGGGTGGAAGACAGGCCGTCTAAGCTGCTTTCGAGAAAGGTCGAACAATGCGTTAGAAGGAACCTGTATCTGGGTGGCCCATGGCTTCAGCCGTGGGGGACGCGAATCTCCGGCCGAATTCGCGTCCCACCTGACAAGGGCCCCCACCTCAGAAGAAGTGGGCCACCCAAGCTTCGCTAACTGTCCACGCATTCTTGCATGTAGCTGAGTCCGAGCGCCGGTGCGTGCCTGCTCCAACAGCATGACGCGCCCGGCAACCGGAACTCGAAGACAACCGTCAACCGCCCGCCTGGCGGCGTCCGAGTCTCTTCACACAAGACGGGCCCGCCCACGGGTCACGCAGACAGGCCCGCCAAGGAGTCTTTGCCTTACACCTTGTCTACATCGGGGATCTCGAAGCCCTTGCGCTGCGGGTCGCGGAGGAGCTTGTTGGCCTCGTCGGCGTGCTCGCTCGTGAACCGCTCGGTCTTCGGGTCGAACGTCAGCCACGGCCCGACCGTGTAGTGGGCCTTGTCGATGGGAACGCCGGCGTCCTTCATCATCTCGTGCAGCTTCAGGAAGGCCTCGTGCGCTTCCTTGTTGTCGCCGAACTTCCCGGCCTTGGCGTTGAAGGGGACCTTCTTGCCGAGGCGGTACGAGTTGTTCATGACGTGTCCCGTCACGGAGGAGTAGTGGGCCTCGACCATGTTGCCGTTGATCATGCTCTGGTCGTTCGCGCGGCAGGCACGCACGAAGCTCCCGAACGTCCCGCCCGGCGTGATCTTGGCGTGGGGAAGCTCGATCTTCTCCACCTTGTCGCTCTTGGGAGGATGGTAGTTCTGGTGACGGTCGATCCAGCCGCCGTCCTCGAAGTAGAACTCGTTCATCACCTGGTGCTTGTAGCCCTCGTAGTTCACGTTGCGGACGTTGAAGAACACGTACTGCCCGTTTGGATACTCCGCGAGGGCGAACATCGTATTGGGCGTCTCGCCCTGGTCGTCCCACTTGAACCGCCCGCCGATGGCCATGGCACGGATCGGATGCGTCTGGTCCTCGTCGAGCGCCCACCGGGCGACGTCCAATTGGTGCGTCCCCTGGTTGTTCAGGTCGCCGTTGCCCGTCTCCCAGAACCAGTGCCAGTCGTAGTGGACGTAGTTGGCGTGATACTTGTCGATCACCGCCGGGCCGCGCCACAGGTCCCAATCAAGGTAGTCAGGCGGGTCGGTGATCTTCTCGTGCCCGATGCCGCTTCGCGGCTTGCAGGCGTAGCCGTACGAGATCTTCAGCTTGCCGAACTTCCCGTCGTGGATGGCCTTCATCAGATTGGCGCGGTTCTGATCGCTTCGCTGTTGCGTCCCGTGCTGGATGATGACCTTGTACTTCTTGTACGCCTCGGCCGCGACGCGCCCCTCGTAGATGTCATGGCTGGCCGGCTTCTCCACGTAGCAGTGCTTGCCCGCCTGGGCGGCCCAGATCGCCATAAGCGAGTGCCAGTGGTTCGGCGTGGCCACCGAGATGGCGTCGATGTTCTTGTCCTCGAGCGCCTTGCGGACGTCCGCAAGCGGCTTGACCTTGTAGGTCTTGGCCTTCTTGCTGTACTGCCGCGCCGCGCCACCGGCCACCCGCTGGTCCGGGTCGACCACGTAGACCAGTTCCACGTTGTTCATTCCCACGTACGCGTTCGCGTGAGATCTACCCCGGCCGTGCAGGCCGCAGACGGCGATCCGGAAGCGCTCGTTCGCGCCGAGCACGCGGGCGGCGGAGGCTGCCGTCATCCCGGGGAGCACGATGCCCGCACCCGCGACACCGGCGGCCGTCCGCTTGATGAATTGTCTTCTGGTGACTTTGTTCATGGCTTGTCTCCTCGTTGCGACAGTAGTGTTCTGTCAAGGCGTTCCATCGCATTGGCGCCCGTATTCCGGGCATTGTACGCCCGTCGCCCGAGCCCGTGCAATGGCCGGAAGAAGAAGCCACAAGATGCTACACCAACATCCTTCCGATCCCCTCCAACATCTCGTCGCTGCGCGAGCGCAGGACCGTCCGGGTGCGTCTCGATTTCGGTTGCACGAGCATCCCCGTGCAGATGCTGCGTATCCCTTGCCCGAG
>CAZKCX010000208.1:6441-10066 GCA_964550865.1 uncultured Planctomycetales bacterium | reverse complement strand
GAGGGGCAGCTTCTTGATGGTGTCGGCCCCGACCTTCTCCTTCAGCTCGTCGTAGAGCACGAAGATCTGGTCGGCCGTATCCCCGAACTTGGCGATGTTCTTCGGCAGCTTGTCTTCCTTGATTGCGTTTTCGATGTTCTTGCCGATGAAGCCGGGGATCATCGTGGCGCGCCCCATGCACACGGCCTTGACGTGCGGGTGGCCGAGCGCGATCGCCTTGAAGATGTGATCCTCAAGGCTGAAGCCGCCGGCGATCGCCAGGTCCGGCACGAACCGACCCTGGTTCTCCAGCTTCTGGCACATCTCGTAGGCCATTGCCTGGAGGTAGAAGGTGGGGATGCCCCATTCCTCCATCATCCGCCAGGGGCTCATGCCCGTGCCGCCGCCGGCGCCGTCGATGGTGAGCAGGTCGATCTTGGCCTCGGAGCAGAACTTGATCGCGCGGGCGAGGTCGGCCGGACGATACGCGCCCGTCTTCAGGGTCACGCGCTCGGCCCCGACGTTTCGGAGGTACTCGACGCGGCGATAGAACTCGTCCTCGTTGACCATGCCGAGGCGGCTATGACGCTCGAATTCCTTGATCGCGCCGGTTTCGTAGGCGCCCACTGATGTCTTCTCGCCGGGATCCGGCAGCACGATGTATCCGCGCTCCTTGAGCTGCTTGGCCCGCTCGATGGTCATGAGCTTGACCTCGCCGCCGATGTCCTTGGCGCCCTGACCCCACTTGACCTCGATCGTCTTGACGCCCAGCTCCTGCACGGCATACTCGGGCACCCCCAAGCGGCTGTCCTCGACGTTGTGCTGAACAATCGTGTCGCCCCAGCCGTCGTAGAACTCGTTGAAACGCTTAACCCGTCGTTCGAGCTCCGGGGACCGCTTGATGCGGCCGTCGACGATCTCGGCGTCCGGGTCCATGCCGCAGACGTTCTCGCCGATGACGATGATGATGCCGGAGAGGGCCGCACCGATTGCCATGCCGTCCCAGTTGATCCGGGCGATGTCGGTCGAGCCCAACGCGCCGGTGAAGATCGGTACCTTCATTTTGACCTTGTGGATGTAGCCGATCTCCGTGCTGACATCGACCGCGGGGAACGTCGCCCAGTCCGAATCCGGCCGAACGCCCCACGCCCCCATGGCCGTTCCCTGGATGTTGAGGTGAGAGTAGTCGACCGGGTAGTCCTTCGTGCAGCCGGCCGTCACCTTGCCGAAGTCGGCAGGGTACAAAACCTCCCGACCTCGGAAAGAGCTCTTCCAGACCTCGCAACCACTCATGCAGCCGTCGAGACATTCGGCGCACAACCCGCTAAACGGGACCACGTCATGTTCGGAAACTCGATTTCGCGTGCCGGTGACGGCACTGGCATTGACCCGACTCAACGTCATTGGTGAGACCTCCTTCTCGATAACACTGCCCAGAACATTGCTAGGGTTTTCTGGTATTCCATGCCATGCTTATTTGTATGGCCATACCAATCATCCCTTAAGCAAAAACTACCACAACACTATGGGTGGCAACTAATTGGGCTGCATGGCTCGTGCCAACCGTATTGGCGCGTGATTACCCCATGGCCGAGGGAACGTTCCGACGCGTTTCTTCGAGCGGGCATCGCACGGGACCGACGTACGAGTAGGATTTGGAGGTCCGGCAGCAGTGAATCCGACGACAGGGTAGGAACTGGCTTGGATCCCCGGGGATGAAGCATACACTGTCAAAGCAGAGGTGGGCTCTTTGCGTTACTGACCCAGGAGCTGCCGACCCAGAAAGTCCCCGATGAGGTGCGCGACCAAGACGGTGGCCGGGCCCGGAAGGAGAGCATAGGCGATCGAACTGGGCAGGGCCCGTAGGGAAGGCGCTCGGGAGATCCCGATCACCATCAGCAAGATGGCGGCCATCACATAGACGGCGAACGGCAAAAGGGGATGCATGTAGAACACCGAGCACGTCAGGGATATCGGCAAGGCGCCCAGGAGGATGCCGAGCCCCACGGCGATCCCCTCCCACACGGCGTCATAGAAATACGATCCCCCGCGCTGCTGCACGGCGGATCTACTTTGGTGCACCAAGTGATACGCATCGGATACGAGGGTGGTGAGGATTCCGCCGCCCACACCCAGCGTCACGCCCGCCAGGAAGATCATGGCGGAGATCCGCAATTCGGGCGAGAACAGGCTGTAGAGACCGGCAAAGATCGCCAGGCCCACGAGGACGCCGATCTGGACGCCAAGGCCCAGGTTGAGCACGTCGTGGCCCCGTCCGGGCTTTCGATCGCAGGCACCCACGACCACGCGAACTCCCTTGGCGTCTCCCTCGGGCGATGACGGGGCATCCTTCGGCACATCGCCGGCCTGTCCGGACACCGCGTCGCTTCTGTCTTCCGGTGGACCCGTCATGGTCTTGCTCTACTGGCGTCTGTTCGCTTGGGCGCCTGTCGCATGAAGGCCAGGCAGGACGTCCTCCCAGCCCGCCCATGGCATCCAGCCGCGAGACTCACCCAGAAGATGAGAGGCAAGATGCTCATGCCACCCACGGTCCCTGCACCCGGCGGCGGCTCGGCTGTCAGGCCGACTGCGCGATCTCATGCTTCGGCCGCGTCTTCCAACGCCGATGGACCCAAAGGTACTGCCCGGGATCGACGCGGATGAGCTCCTCGATCGCCCGTGTGTATTCCTGTGTGATCCACTCCAACTCGTTTTCCTGCTGCTCCCACTCTTCGGGCGTGATGATGCGGTTGACCTCGATCTCGTACTCAAACCGGTCGCTCAACCGACGGGCACACCCGACGATGATCGGAACCCGATGCCGCATGGCGAGCAGGCCGATGCTCTTGTAGGTCGAGGCCGCCCGCCCGAAGAAGTCGACGAACAAGCCCTTGCGCCCCGCGTTCTGGTCGGCGATGAAGCATAAGGCCTGGCCCGCCTCGATCACGTCATCGGCCGTCCGGGCCACGCCCTTCTTGTACAGTAACCGCAGGCCTCGATCTTCGCGAATCTTCACGAGCCATTCGTTGAGATACGGATTGTCTAGCGGCCGCATGACGGCCACCATATCGAATCCCAGCGCGGCGAGCGTGAAACCCACGAGCTCCCAGTTCCCATAATGGCCCGTCAGCATGATGCATCCGCCGGGCCTTAGCAGCACGCGAAGGGCCTCCTGCAGGCCCCGAAGCTTGATGTATCGAGGCCACGTCCACTCGCTGATGAGTCGAGGCTCGAAGAGGACCTCCATGGCCATCATCGCCATCTGGCGCATGCTCTGGCGGGTGAGACGGAGCAGCTCCTCCTCGCTCCGCCGGTCGCCAAGGGCGTGACGGAGGTTGTCCATCGCGCGCTCGCGATGCCGCTTGCTGACGAAATACCAGACGTCGCCGAGCAGTCTCGCCGTTCGGAGATTCATGTCGATCGGGAACATGTGGACGATGGCGTAGAACAGCCGTAGTCCGAGGTATGCCGCATAGTCCGCCGCCGGGTTTCCACGCATGCGACGGATTGTAGCTGCCTCGCGTGCGAGCCCTCAAGACCGAGATCCCCTTTTGCCCACACGCCATCGTCGCGGGCGGGGGATCGTGCAGTGCACAGGGGCACCCCGAGGGGCCTCGCACCGGATCACCACAAGATATTGTGCTCC
>CAZKCX010000208.1:0-6431 GCA_964550865.1 uncultured Planctomycetales bacterium | reverse complement strand
TCCGCGTTCGGGATTGCTACCGTATGGCCTGTGCGATACTTGGCCGGTTCAGATTGGTGTGATAGACTAAAGCGCAATCCAGGGCACGGTCGAAGACGATTGTGTACCCCCATCGAGCGAGGGAGTTCGCGACCCCACCGTAGCCTGGGCATTGGAGGCCCATACGTGCCATGCATCTGAAGCGATTGACCATGACGGGCTTTAAGAGCTTCGCGGAGAAGACCGACTTCGACTTTCACGAAGGCATCACGTGCGTTGTCGGCCCGAACGGGTGCGGAAAGAGCAACGTCGTCGACGCGATCAAGTGGGTGCTCGGCGAGCAGTCGGCCAAAAGCCTTCGGGGCCGGCAGATGCTCGACGTGATCTTCAACGGCTCGAGCAGCCGTCGCAGCAGCGGGATGGCGCAGGTCGATCTGGTCTTCGACAACGAATCCGGACTGCTGCCCGTGGACCAGAACGAGGTGGTCATCAGCCGCCGGCTCTACCGCAGCGGCGAGAGCGAGTACCTGCTCAACAAGCAGCCCTGCCGGCTCAAGGACATTCGCGAGCTCTTCATGGACACGGGCATCGGCACGAACGCCTACAGCATGATCGAACAGGGCAAGGTCGACGTCCTGCTGCAGGCCAGCCCGACCGAGCGGCGTGTCATCTTCGAGGAGGCCGCGGGGATCAGCAAGTACAAGGCCCGCCGCAAGGAAGCGTTGCGACGACTCGAGCGCGTCGATCAGAATCTGCTGCGGGTGCAGGACATCATCGAGGAGGTCGAGAGGCGTCTGCGATCGATCAAGTACCAGGCGGGCAAGGCCCGAAACTTCCAGGCCTACAGCGAACGTCTGGCCGAGCTTCGCGCGAGCTTCAGCCTCGCCGAGTATCACCGGCTGACCGAGCGCATCCAGACGCTCGACGGGCGCCTCTCCGAGCACACGGATACCGTGACCGCGCTTCGGGGCGAGATCAGCCGAAGCGAGACCGAGATGTCCGAGCGGGAAGGGCAGGTCGCCGAGCTGGACCGCCGGATCAGCGGACTCGACAACGAGCTCCTCTCGATCCAATCGCGGATCACCGGGAACCAAGAACGGGCCGACCAGTTCCGCGAGCGGATGGCGGAACTGGAATCGACCATGCTGCGTTCACGGAACCGGCGCGTCGCCGAGCAGGGCCGCATTCGGGAGCTGCGCGCACAGATCAACGAGCAGGAGAAGGCCGTCGCCGAGGTCGAACGGCGTGCGAACGAGCAATCCGCGTTGATCGAGTCGCTCATCGCCGACGACCAGCAGCGCAGCCGCGAGATCACCGACCTCCAGGCGGACCTCGAGGACGAAAAGGCGGGCATCCTGGACTTGCTCCGACGGACCGCGCAGCTCCACAACGAGATCCAGAGCCTGGACGTGCACCGCGAGAATCTGACCGGCCAGAAGCAACGGCTCAACGCCCGCGATTCGGAGATCCGTCGGGAGCTCGAGGAACTTGTCACACGCAAGGCCCAGCTCGAGCAGCGGGCCAAGGACATCGCCGACGTCATCCAAGACGGCAAGCAGCGGCTTGAGGAGAAGAAGCACGAGGCGACGCAGCTCGACGAGGCCCGAAGTCGGCTCGATCAGGAGCTCGCCGAGGCGAAAGAGACACGAAGCGGGCTGCGGAGCCGGCACGAGCTGCTCCAGGACCTCGACCGGAGATACGAAGGCGTCAGCGCCGGCGCGCGAAAGATCCTGATGCGGCGTCGGGCCGAACCGGAGAACGAGCGTTTCCGCTACGTCGAGGGACTCGTCGCGGAACTGCTCGAGGCGGACGTGGAGCACGCCGCCATCATCGAATCGGCGCTGGGCGACCTGCAGGAATACCTGGTCGTCAACGACTCGTCCGCCCTGATCGACGACGCGGAGACGATCGCGGAGCTGCAGGGCCGCGTGCGGACGATCTGCCTGGATCGGCTCGGGCCGTTCATCAACGCCCGCGACTTCTCGTCCATGGAGGGCTTTGTCGGCAACGCGTCGGAGATGGTTCGTTGCGACGAGCGGCATCGGCATCTGGCGCGTCACCTGCTGGGCAAGACGATCGTCGTCCGGGCGCTCCCCGACGCGCTTCGCTTCGCCGAGTTCAGCTACGGTCGCTATCGTTTCATCACGCTCGAGGGCGAGATCATTGAGCCCGACGGACGCGTCGTGATCGGCCCCGCCGGGGATAAGACCGGCCTCATCAGCCGCAAGAGCGAGCTCCGGGAGCTCGGCGAGCAGCTCGAGCGAATCGAGCGCAAGATCGAGCTGCTGAGCGATCGGATGCAGCGGACCGGTGCCGAGGCCGAGCATCTCGAACGGGTGCAGCAGGAGCTGCGGACGGTCATCTACGAGGGAACGATCGAGCAGACCGAGAACAACGGGAACCTTCAGCAGGTCGACGAGGACATCCGCCGCCTCACGCGAGAGCAGCCCCTGATCGCCGGCGAGCTCGAGACGATCGAGAAGCAGGTGGCCGACGCCATCCGTCGAAATTCCGAGAGCCAGGACCGGTTGCGGGAGCTTGAGGCCGCCAACGCCGAGCGCGAGCAGACCGTGAACCACCTCAAGGAGCGGATCGACGCGGCCGCCGAGGAACGTCAGCAGATTGGCGATCGGCTGACCGAGGCCCGTGTCGAGGCGGGGCGCCTGGCCGAGCAGCGGGCCGGCCACAACGCCCACCTCAACGCCGTTCGGCAGGATCTGCACCGGGCGGAGCTCAACTTGCAGATCGCCCAGAACGAGGTCGACGAAGCCGAGGGACGAATCATCTCGGCCGAGCGCGCCGTCCTCAAGGCCGAGAATGCCCTCGCCGAGCTATACATCGAAAAGGAACAGACGCACCGCAGCGCCTTGCAGGCTCGCCGCCGGCGCGAGCAGACCCGGGCCGCGATGGAGGACCTCGCGGCGCAGGTCAAGACCGCCCGCACGCAGCTCGAGGAGATCGAGGAGCAAGTCGGACAGCTTCGGCTCGACCATCAGGAGGCGCGAGTCCGACGCGACGAGCTGGCCGATCGCGTGCGCCAGGAGCTGGACATCGATCTGGCCGCACAGTACGCGGACTACGAACCCTCGCAGCAGGACTGGCAGGCCGTCGAGGCGGAGATCGCGGACCTGCGGGGGAAGATCCAGCGGCTCGGCAACGTCAACCTTGACGCGATCACGGAGCAGGAGGAGCTGGAGCAGCGGGCGAGCTTCCTGACCGGGCAGCGGGACGACCTGACCGAATCCAAACACAAGCTCGAGAACCTGATCCAGAGGCTGAACCGCGAATCCCGCGACCTGTTCGCGCGGAGCTTCGAGGACATCCGCAAGCACTTCCAAGAGCTCTACCGCAAGCTTTTCGGCGGCGGACGGGCCGACATCATTCTGGAGGACCCCAACGACATCCTCGAGTGCGGCATCGAGATCGTCGCTCGTCCTCCGGGCAAGGAGCTTCAATCCATCTCGCTGCTGAGCGGCGGCGAGAAGACGCTGACGGCCGTCGCCCTGCTGCTCGGCATCTTCAATGCCAAGCCCAGCCCGTTCGCCGTGCTGGATGAGGTCGACGCCGCCCTCGATGAGTCCAACAACGATCGGTTCAACGGCGTCGTGCAGGAGTTCCTCGAGCACAGCCAGTTCGTCGTGATCACGCACTCGAAGCGCACCATGGGCATCGCCGACGTCATGTACGGCGTGACGATGCAGGAACCCGGTGTTTCCAAGCGCGTGGCCGTCCGGTTCGACAACGCGGTGGATTCCCACTCGGCAGTCGCGTAGAATGATGGCCGATTGGACGGGCTCGAGAAGAAGGAATCATCCATGCGCAAGTACCTCTTGCTGACCACGATGTCGTTGCCGGTACTGTTGGGGCTGGGCTGCAATCGCGAGGATTGGATGGGTCTGGTCTTCACGATGTTGCAGGCGAGCTTCACGAGCATCGTATCGCTTCTAACTCAGTCTATTCTCGGTAACGCCACGGCCATCGTCACCCTTTTCGGCTTCTAGCACGATACGCCCTCTGATTCCTTGCGGGGTTGACGCGCTCTCCTCCCGCGGACCGGTGGGGAATGTGGCGGCGTGATTGCGCGCCGCGGCCGGTCGTCCATCTACCATTGCCCGCCCATCGCGAGTAGGCTGTGACCGCGGAGACGAACACCTTCCTCCGGCACGCTCGTCCCGCATGACTCGAGGAGTCCCCCATGCTCGATATGACCGTGAAAGAGGCGGAAGCGATCCCCCTGGACGTGCCGCTTCGGCCGATCCCGGCGCGGAACATGGTCCGCGAGATCCCGCATTGGACGCTGTTTGAGCTGTGGAAGGTCACGCTCGGCTGCGGCGTGGTGGGCGTCGGCGAGACGATGCGGTACTACACCTGGGGCGTGAGCACGCCCGATGATGCCAAGCGCGTCCTGAGCCGCAATGCCGTCGAGCACATGTGGGACGACTCGCTCGGGGCGGGGCTCCAGATGGCGCTCTTCGACGCGGTGGGCAAGGCGTGCGACGTGCCGGTGCATCGGCTGCTCGGCCGACAGGTTCGGAATCGGGCGTTCGTGAGCTGGTGGGACATCGATATGCCCGTCGAGGACTGGATCGAGGAGTGTCGCGCCGCGATCGCCGCCGGCTACACCGACTTCAAGACCAAGGCCAGGCCCTGGTACTGCGTCCGTCGGCAGACGGAGCAACTCTGCGAGACCCTCCCCGATCACTTCCGCGTCAACCTAGACTTCAACGCCATGCTGCTGGATGCCGCCCGGGCCAAGCCCCTGCTCGTCGAGCTTCAGCAATTCCGACACGTGGCCATGTACGAAACGCCTATCCCCCAGCGGGACGTCGACGGCGGACGCGCGCTTCGTCGGGCCACGTACGTTCCGATCGCCCACCACTTCGGGGAGCCGCCGATCATGACCGCCCTCCGCGAGGACGTCTGCGACGGCTTCGTCATCCCCGGCGGGGCAAGCCGCGTGCAGCACGACGGCACGATCGCGGGCATGGCGAACAAACCGTTCTTCCTCCAGCAGGTCGGCACGGGCATCACGGCCACGATGTCGTTGCACCATGCGGCCGTCCTATCGCACGCCCGCTGGCCTGCGGTCAGCTGCAACACCTTGTACGAGCACCAGCTCCTCACCGAGCCGCCGGCGGTAGAGAACGGGGAGGTCGAGATTCCCACGGCACCGGGGCTGGGCGTGGAGGTCGACTGGGACGCCGTCGAGCGGTTTCGGCTCGAGGAGATGCCGGAGCGGCCTTATCCCCATCCGGGATTGCTCCTGGCGGTCCGTTGGCCGACGGGGGCGAGCACGTACTACGCCCACGCCGAGCAATACTGGGACGACATTCAGGCGGGGCGCTTTCCGCTGTTCCTCCCCGGCGTCCACTTGGAGCACGTCGAAGACGATGGCAGTGCCGAATGGTCGCAGCTTCAGCAACGGGCGCAGGCCGGGCCGGTGCACGTGGGCAAACCGGCGATCTAGCCCCCGCCGCTTGGCGGCCCGCCCGGCATGCGGTATGGTGGCGCCGGCCGCGGAGGAAACGGGACAGAATCCACCTGCGCACGTACACGCCGACGTCTCTGCTTCAGTGGGCATCGTCATGACCGATACGCTCTACACGAAGAATCCGCCGACCCAGAATCGGCTTCACGAATCGGTTTGCACGGCTCTGCGCTCGCAGGGAAGACCTGTGCCCCTGCTGTGCTGGCAGCGCGTGCCTTGGGCCACTCGCGAGGTACACGGCACACAGGGCCGTGGCACGCGACAAGCATGGCCTTTACGTGACGGGAAGTCATCGAAGCCGCTCAGTGTCTTTGCGCATCCCCACCGCGGACTCGGACGGCGTACACGTCGCGCGACGCCCTCCCGAAGGCTTGCCGCAGCGCTCCTGATCACCCTTTGCGCGTCGGCGGGCGTCCAGGCCGAGGATTGGCCCACGCACCGGCACGACATCGCGCGAAGCGGTGTCACGGGCGAGCGACTGGCGCCCCCGCTGAAACAGGCCTGGGTCCATGCGTCGGCACACCGTCCCCAGCCGGCGTGGCACGGACCGGCACGGCGCGACGGCTGGCACAAGACGGAAAACCTCAAGCCCCGTGTCATCTTCGACTGGGCGTACCACGTCGTCAGCGCGGGCGACGCGGTCTACTTCGGCTCGTCCGCGGACGACAAGGCCTACTGTCTCGACGCCGCCACCGGGACGGTTCGCTGGACCTTCTTCACCGAGGCGCCGATTCGCTTGGCGCCGACGGTGGCCGGCGGGCGGGTCTACGTCGGCTCGGACGACGGGAACGTCTACTGCCTGTCGGCCGACGCCGGCAAGCTGCTTTGGACGTTCCGCGCGTCAAAGATCGACCGGCGCGTCGCGGGCAACGAACGAATCATGAGCGTGTGGCCCATTCGCGGCGGGGTACTCGTGGATGGGGGTGCGGCGTATCTCTCGGCGGGGCTGTTCGCCTCGGAGGGC
>CAZKCX010000207.1:0-10096 GCA_964550865.1 uncultured Planctomycetales bacterium | reverse complement strand
ATGCGACCTCGGGTGAGGAGAGCAAGCGATCCGCTCGTCCCAACTTCGTCGTGGTGCTGTCCGACGATCTCGGATACGGCGACCTCGGTTGCTACGGCCACCCCATCATCAAGACACCGCACATCGACCGGTTCGCGGCCGAAGGCCTGCGGTTCACGGATTGCTACGCCGCGGCGGCCAACTGCTCGCCCGCCCGAACCGGCTTGCTCACCGGGCGAACGCCTTATCGGGTCGGCATCCACAACTGGATCCCCATGGAGTCTCCGATGCACGTGCGGCGATCGGAGATTACCGTCGCTACCTTGCTGAAGCGAGCAGGCTATACCACATGCCACGTCGGCAAGTGGCACCTCAACGGCAAGTTCAACTCGCCCGAGCAGCCGCAGCCGTCCGATCACGGGTTCGACCACTGGTTCAGCACGCAGAACAACGCCATGCCCTGGCATCGCAACCCGGACAACTTCGTCCGCAACGGCAAGCCCGTCGGCCGGATCGAAGGCTACGCCGCGGACATCGTCGCAAACGAGGCGATTCGCTGGCTGAAGGAGATGCGCGACCCGCAGAAACCGTTCTTTCTCTACGTCTGCTTCCACGAACCGCACGAACCGATCGCCACCGCGCCGCGCTTCGAGCGGATGTACGCCTCGATCGACAAGGCCAGCCAACGTGCCCACCATGGAAACATCACGCAAATGGACTACGCGTTCGGCCGGTTGTTGCGGACAATCGATGCGCTTGGCTTGCGCGATACGACCTTCGTCTTCTTCACGAGCGACAACGGACCGGCCATCACGGATTGGCATCCCCACGGCTCGGCCGGTCCTCTACGCGACAAGAAGGGCTACCTCTATGAGGGCGGCATCCGCGTCCCCGGCATCATTCGATGGCCTCACCGCACGAAGGCCGGTCAGGTCTGCGATGAGCCGATCAGCGGTGTCGACCTGCTGCCGACACTATGCGCGATCGCCGGCGTGGACGTGCCGGACGACCGGCCCATCGACGGAGCGAATATCCGAGCCGTCTTTGCCGGCAAGCCCGTCCGCCGGGAGACGCCACTCTACTGGCAATACAACTACTCCCGCGGTGAGCCGAAGGTGGCCATGCGCGTCGGTGATCACAAGATCCTGGCGACCCTGACGGGCCCGAAACTCGGCCCGATCTCCGGCATCACGGCCGAGAACATGCACGCGATCAAGACCGCCGAGCTCGATCGCTTCGAGCTGTACGACCTCCGCGAGGACATCGGCGAGACGGAGGACCTGGCGAAGGCGAAGCCGCAGCGCGTGCGGCGGCTCTCGACGAAACTGCGACAACTGTATCGTGAGGTCCAAGAGGAAAGCCCGGTCTGGCCCGCCTGGGAGTGTCCGCACATCGAGGGCAAGCGGATCCGGGAGCATCGCAAGAGCCTGCGAAAGCGCGATTGAGGCCGGTTTGCGCATGCCAGGCCTTTACGGGAGTACCGACCATGAGACACCGCAACGCAGCACGCCGTCTTCTTCTCTTCGGCTTCGTCTTGCTCGGGCCCTCGCGGGGCGCGGTTAGTGCCGGGGTCCTCGATCTGTGGGACCTCGAGACCATCCGCACCGAGCCGCTGGACGTGAAGGTCCTGAGCGAGAAACCCGGCCTGGACCTCGCCTTCCCGCACCGCAAGCTCCACTTGACCTATCACTCGCAGACGTGGCGGGGCAAGGAGATCCGCATCGAGGCCTTCGTGACGACCCCCCTCAAGCCGAAGGGCAAGGTTCCGGCCGTCCTTTCGCTTCACGGCCACGGATGGAAGGGGACCGAGGGCGACGCCGTCGGCCGCGCGAAGGAGTTCAAGGGCGTGGGCATGTCGATCAGCGCCCCGGGCCAAGGCCTGTCGACCGGCCGCCGCGACGCCACCGCATACTGGATCGACGCCGACAAGGACGTCCGCAACTCCTTCCTGTACCAATATGCCTACGCGGCGATGCGGGCGATCACCTACCTCGCGAGCTTGGAGGAGGTCGACGCCAAACGAATCGGCGTGATCGGCGGCTCGATGGGCGCGATGTGCACGCTCATCGTCAACGGCATCGACGCACGCATCGCGGTGGCCGTTCCGGTCTCGGGCAGCGGATCGTACGAGCCCGAGATGCGCGCGAAGAAGACGTGGTTCTACACGCTGATCCTCCACGCCCTGCAGATCGAGGCTGACCATCCGGGCGTGCAGGCCTTTCTCAAGAACCTGGACCCGATCCGCTACGCTCCGACGCAGCACGGCCCGTGCTACCTGGTCTGCGGCGCCCAAGACGAGCCCTTTCCCATCACGAGCGTCACGCGGACCTTTCGCAAGATGCCCGACCACTGCCGGATCAACCTGGTGTATGACCTGAATCACGGCGGCTTCACCAAGCCCGACGCCGAGTTCGCGATGTACGACAATCGCGCCCAGTGGTCGCGACGCTGCTTGGGCGGGGCCAACTGGTGGCTGCATTATCACCTGGATGCCCCCAAGGCCGACAAGACCAAACCATCCGTCCCCAAGACGCCCGACCTTTCGACGAAGCTCGGCGAAGAGAATGCCTTGGCCTTCAACCTCCAGGTCGACACCGCCATGCCGGTCAAGCGCGTCTTGCTCTGCTGGAGCCTGGACGGGGCGTACACCTTCCACAAGGCCGAGATGCACCAGACCAGCCAGGCGAGCTTCGGACTCACGGTGGTGCTCCATAAGGCCCAGCGCGACGCGCTCTGCGCCTACGCGGAAGTCGAATACGGCGACGGCCTGTTCCTCACCAGCGTCCCGCGTTTCGGCCCCACGTTCGAGGTGAAGGTGCGCAAAACGCCCTTCCCGCTCGAGATGCTCCGGCGCGAGATGTCCACCGAGCAGGCGATGGCCGCCTTCAAGAAGGAGCTGGCCGACGAATCGCTGTCCCGGAAGGAGCGATTCTGGCGGCAGTACAGCATGGGTAAGTGGCTTCGTAGCGTGAAGGAGTACGACCGGGCGATCGAGGTCCTCGGCGATCTCATCGCCCACGCCAAGGGCAAGACGAAGGACAGCGTCGTGCCCAACGCCCTCTACCAACAGGCCTTGGTCTACCAGGACGTCGGCAAGCGGAAGCTCGCCATCGCCAACCTCGAGCAGGCCCTGAAGCTCCTTCCCGGCTGCAACGACCTGGACGGCGGCGAGATCCCCCGGACGAAGAAGCTCCTCAACAAGCTCCGATACGAGCTGCGAAAGGGCAAGAAATCGCCGTAGCATGGTCGGCACGCCTTGGCGGACTGGGGCGTGTCTGTCTTCTTTGTCCTTCAGGACCGGCGGCCCGCAGAGCGGCTCGCCGGTGACCTTTCTTCCGTGGCGGGCCTGGCGCAGCCGGCCTCGTGCCTCCGCACAGCCCGAGCTTACCTCGGCCCCAGATCTGGCCGATAGGACTGGGGGGCGGCGTACGCCGTCACGGCGCTGGTCTCGGCGAAAGCAAGGCCTCGGGCCTTATCGGACCTTGTCGGTGCACCACCATGTCCAAGGCGAAGCCGAAGCTGAACCACTCCATCCTGTTGGTATCCGGCGCGACGATCGGCGTCGTCCTCGTCTCGGCCTGCGTCTTGCACGGCTTCGATAGCTGGCGCCGGCGCAAAAGCGACCTTCGGCGCCGTGCCCTCCTCGCAACCGACTTGGTGGCGTCCCAACCGGCCCCGCTTCTCGTCCGCCGCATCGACGACCCGCTACGCGAATGGGCCCGCGGTCTGATGACCAATCCGACGGTTCGCTTGGTGGCCGTCCACGATAACCACGGCGAGATCCGCACGATCGAGACCCGATCTCCCGCCCTTGCCAAGCAGGCCGTCTGGGCCGAGGGCATGATGAGCGGCCTCTACGCGCCGAAGACCTGGCAGGTCGCCGACGAGAACGGTGAGGAGTACTACGGCGTCATGGTGCCGATCCGTGCCCGGCCGGACGAGGCCCCGATCGGCCAGCTCACGATGGCCTACACGATCGACGATTCCTTGCTGGCGACGGTCTCACCGCTTCTCGGTTTCTACGTCCCGTTGACGATCGTCGCCGTGCTCGCGTGGTGGCAGGCGACACGGCAGCTCTTCCAGCACGGAGTCGCGCCTCTGTCGCGCCTCGCGAAGTTGGCGAGTCAATCCGCCGACCGGCTCCCCGTCAAAAGGCAAGATCAAATCGGCGATCTCGCCCGCGTGTTCCAATACCTGCACGAGCAGGTGGATCACTGGCGGCGGGAGTCCCGCGATACCGAGTTGAAGGCCGAGAAGAAGATGGAGAATCAGCTCCGTGACTTCAACCGGACGCTGCGTCAAACCGAACGCCGCGCCGAGCTCGATCCCCTCACCGGGCTGAATAACCGCCGCATCATGGACAACCACTTGGACCAACTGCTCCGCGAGCATCGCAAGCGCGATTTGGACATGGCGCTGGTGATGATCGACGTGGACAACTTCAAGGTCTACAACGATACACACGGCCATCCCGCCGGCGATGAGCTCCTCGGCTTTGTCGGTGAGCTCCTCCGGAAGTCTTCGCGCGAGCAAGATCTCGTCATCCGCGTGGGGGGGGACGAGTTCGCCCTGATCCTTCCCGTGACCAGCGCCCAAGCCGCGGCGGAGCTGGGCCAGCGCATCATTTCTCTCTTCGGGCAATATGCCAAGACGTTGCCCGCAACCTCGAGGTCGCCCGGCATGAGCTGCGGGATCGCCGGCATGCGAGCGACGAACGCCGTCGCCGGCAGTGAGCTCCTTCTGGCGGCCGACGAGGCGCTCTATCGCGCCAAGGCCGAGGGCAAGGGAAAGGTGGCACTGGCCGGACCGATCCGCAATGTCGTCAGCGAACTCACCGGGCAGGCTGAGCCTGCAACGGCCGAACCCTCGAGTCCCGGCTAGATCCTTCCAACCCCAACTCGCCTATTGGCATCGCGCGGGGCAGCACCTATCATAGAGGCGTGATCCAGGCGATCATCCATTCGATCGTTGCCGCGCACCGTCCCATCCTCCTGATCAGCTTGGCGCTGGGGCTGGTTTCTATCGGGCTGTTGGCCGGTCCCGGCCTCCATCAGGACTACACCGTTGAATCGCTCATCGCCGCCGACGACGCCGAATACCACGAGTTCCGCGCGTTCAGCAAGGATTTCGTCAGCGGGGAGATGGCGGTCTTCGCCGTCGACGCGGGCGATCCCCTCGCCCCCAACAACGTCGAGCTCCTGCACTGGATCTGCGAGCAGTGTCGCCAGGTAGAAGGCGTCGAGCTGCCGATGGCCATCAGCGAGCTGCCGGAGATCGGCCTGTGGGCCCTCTTCCGCCCCGGCGAGGAGCTCGAAACCGTCTACGAACGCTTGCAGCGCGATCCCGGCGCGCGGGACGAGATCGAGGCCGAGCTCCGCGACAACCCCCTTGTCGTCGGAAGCCTCGTCGGCAAGGACCCGAACACCGGCGGGCTCAACACGACCGCCGGCGTGCTCGTGCAGGTCAAGGGCGAGGGCGACAGCCGCCGCCGCAAGGTCGTGGCCGATGAGCTGCGGGACATCCTGGCCGACGCGAAGGAGCGACGTCCCGACGCCAAGCTCCTGCTCGGCGGTCCCATCGTCGGCCTCATCGAGATCTTCGAGGCGATTCAACGCGACATGGCCGTCTTCACGGTGGTCGTATTCGTCCTGATCTGCGTCGCGCTATGGCTGATCTTCCGCCGTAGCGTGCCGTTGCTGGTGGCCCTTACGGCCGCGGGGCTGAGCACCCTCTGTGTCCTGGGCGTGAGCGTCGTGGCGCGACTGCCGATGTCGCTCGTGAGTCAGACCGTGGTGATTCTCGTCATCGTGCTGGGCGTGTCGATGTGTGTGCACCTGCTCATCGCCCATGAGGAGACCCGGCTACGGCGCACCGGTCCGGCGCGGGGGCCCATGCACGACGCCCGCGAGACGCTGAACCGGATGTTCATCCCGTGCGCAACGGTCGCGGCCACATCCACCCTCGGTCTCGCGTCCCTCTTCATCTCCACGCTGCGGCCCGTCCGTCAACTCGCGGCGCTGGTCATCATCGGGATCGTCTGGGCGCTGGTGTTGGGCCTGGCGGCGATTCCGGGATGGGCGCGGCTGGCCGCGCGCACGCCGCCGAAGGATCACGAAGACTCCCCGCTTACCCGGGCCCTGAGCCGCTTGGGCCGCCTGGCGCATCGCGAGAACCCCTGGCCGATGCGTATCATCCTCCTGTTCGGGATTTTCATCTGCCTCTGCCTGATCAAGGTTCCGGCCGCGCTGGACAACTTCGAGGCCGACTTCGTCAAGAACTTTCGAAGGGACAGCAACGTCCGCCGCGTGTATCGCTTCGTCAAGAACAACCTCGGGCCGGTCGGCAACATCGAGGTGGTCGTCCGTCGGGTGGACGGCGAGCCCGTCATCGGTGAGGTCGCATGGCAGGCGATTCAAAGCTCTCGAAGCGCGGATTGGTGGCGGCTCTCGGACCCCGCCGAGCGGGCCGCGGCCGAGAAGCGCCTGATCGTGGAGATCGGGCGCCAGCTTCGCGCGCAAGCGCGAAGCCATACCTCAGAGGGTCTGGCCCTCATCCGAGCCGTGGATGCCTTCCAAGACGTGGTCGCGGCGGAGTTCAATCCGCCCGTGAAGAAGACGATATCCATCGTGGACCTGGTCCGGCTCGCCTCCTTCGGGCGGCTGCTGGGATGGACCATGCTCGAGATGCCGACGTTCGAGTGGCAGTTCGCGCTGACCATGGTCTTGATCGACCAGAAGCTGAACGACCAGTTCATGCGGAACTTCTTGACGGCCGACGGCAAGGCGATGCGCATCAACCTTCGGGCGCTCGAGTCCGACGACGTCTACCGGAAGCTCGAGGTGGCAAGGAAGGTGGAGAAGCGAGCCCAGCAAATCCTGGGGCCGCGGTTCGCCGTCCAGGTCACCGGGCTCTACCCGCTCTATGCCAGCATCGCGTACGACCTGCTCAAGGACCAACTGCGAACCTTCGCGCTCGCCCTCGTGCTGGTCGCGACCTGCATGTGCGTCGGATTGCGGTCGGCCAAGCTCGGATTGCTGAGCATGATCCCCAACCTCATGCCGATGATCTTCTGCCTCGGCGTGATGGGATGGGCGGAGATCCCGATCAACATGGCGACCGCGATGATGCTCTCGGTAGCCCTCGGGATCGCCGTCGACAACACCATCCATTACTGCTGGCGATTCAAGTATGAGCTGGCAATCGACCAGGACTACGACGGTGCGATCATCCGAACGCATCGGACCGTCGGACGCGCCTGCGTATTCAACAGCATCGTCATCGTCGGGGGGTTCTGGGTGCTGATGCTCAGCGAGTTCGTCCCGACGGTCTACTTCGGGATGATGATCGGCCTGACAATGGTGGGCGCGCTCGCGGGAGATCTGGTCTTGCTGCCGATGCTGCTGACGCTCCTGCGACCCGTACCCGTCAAGCGCTTCGAGGTGTAGACCGTCCGCTTTCCGGGTCTCGAACGCGAGGGGTCTTCCTCGGGTGGCCCATCTTCCTTGGGTAGCCCACCTCGTGTTGGGTGGCCCAGCTCTTGTTGGGTGGCCCACCTCTTCAGAGGTGGGGGACACGAATTCAGCGGAGGATTCCGGTCCCCATCGAGAAAGCAAAGGCCCCACGGCGCAAACCGCAGGCCGCCCTTTCGTCAAAGAAGAGGAGCGATTCGCATATCGGGAGAACGACATGACCACGCGGAGATCCTTCCTGCGAACCCTCGGCTGCACGATCGGGGGGCTCACCGGCGCGCGGACGATGGAGTCCCAGACTCTGGGGGCGGAGAAATCCACCGCGGCGCCCAAGCTCACCAAACCCTTCAAGCACATCGTCGGTAAGGCCACGAAGGAGTACCCGCGTCACACCGAAGGGGACATGGTCCGCCTGAAGGACGGCAGATGGTTCATGGCCTATACGCGCTTTCACGGCCGCGGCGACTCCGCGCACGCCGAGATCGTATCGCTGACCTCGAACGACGGCGGACGCACCTGGTCCAAGCCGAGGATCCTGCAGAAGAACGTCGGCAAGAAGAACGTCATGTCCGTCTCCCTGCTGCGGCTGGCCTCCGGCAAGATCCTGTTCGCTTACCTACGAAAGAACAGCCTGACCGACTGCGTGCCCTATATGCGGATCAGTGCCGATGAGTGCACGACGTGGTCCGAGCCGATTCGGATGACGCCCGACGACGGCTACCACGTGCTCAACAACGCCCGCGTCGTGCAGCTCTCGACGGGCAGGATCGTCGCCCCGATCTGCAACATGGAGCACGTCTGGACGCCCAAGGATCATGGTATGTCGTGGTGCTACTTCTCCGACGACGAGGGCAAGACCTGGCACAAGAGCAAGGGCCGCGTCGACCTGCCCAAGCGCGGCGCTATGGAGCCCGGTGTCATCGAGAAGAAGAACGGTGATGTGTGGATGATCCTGCGGACCCAGCTCGGCAAGATCTACGCGTGCACGAGCACCGACGGATGCAACACGTTCACCAAGCCGGAGCCGACGCCCGTCGTCGCGCCGGAGGCGCCCGCGACGGCCAGCCAGATGCCGCAGACGGGCGACTGGCTGCTCGTCTTCAACCACAACTACGAAAAGGGCGCCGGCCACTGCGGCAACCGCACGCCGCTAACAACCGCCATATCGAAGGACGAGGGCAAGACCTGGAAGCACTACCGCAACCTGGAGCCCGATCCGAAGAAGACCTATGCGTATGCGAGCATTCGCTACGACGAGCGCAACGCGCACCTGACGTACTACGAAAGCGGACCGCACGGCCCGTCCCACAAGCACGCGATCGTGCCGATTCCGTGGCTCTACGGATGAGCGGGATGCGCACGCCGGCGCTCACGCACGCAGTGGATGTTGTCCTTGCGAGTAACGACTACGCACTCACTACTCGTCTACCGAGCACTGCTCGTAGAACTCGACGTAGTCGGGACGCTTGTCCCCGTTGAGCGCCTGGATGGCCGCCCGCGGGTGGCGGTTGAGCTGTGCGGTGATGCCGTACGGCACCTCGTAGCCCCAGGTGATGTCCCTGCGGAGCGGCTCGAACTGCTCTTGAATGCACTGCAGGACGGGCCGCATCCGGAACTTCGGATTCCGCAGGAACCCGAGCAAGAGCTCCATCGGACAATTGCCCGCCCCCCGGCCGATACCCAACATGGTCGCGTCGAGCAGATTTGCCCCCTGAATGATCGCCTCGATCGTGTTGGCGTAGGCGAGCTGCTGGTTGTTGTGTGCGTGGATGCCCACTTCCTTGCCGCGGGCCTTGGCGGCGGAGAGGTAGCGGCGCGTGAGGTCTTGGATCTGCTCGCTGTAGAGCGAGCCGAAGCTGTCGACCAGGTAGATCGCCATGACGGGCGTGTCGGCCAAGACCTCGAGGGCCTGATCCAGCTCCCGATCCGACACCACCGAGATGGCCATCAGGTTGGCCGTCGTCTCATAGCCCTTCTCGTGGGCGTCATGAATCATGTCCACGGCCAGCGGGATCTGGTGGATGTATGTCGCCACGCGAATCACGTCGATGACGCTCTGCTCGCGCGGCAGGACCTGCTCCTGATAGTCGGACTTCTCGGCGTCGGCCATCACGGCGAGCTTCATATCCGTCGGGTTGTCGCCGACGATCCGGCGAACGTCCTCTTCGTCGCAGTGCTTCCACGGCCCGAACTTGTCCTTGGGGAACAGTCGGCTGCTGTTCTTGTAGCCCAACTCCATGTAGTCGATGCCCGCTTCCACGCAGGCCTCATAGACGGCCCGGACGACGCGGTCGTCGAACTTGTGGTCGTTCATCAGCCCGCCGTCGCGGATGGTGCAATCGAGAACCCGGATCTCAGGCCGGTACGTTACCCACGGCGCAGTCATGGTATCCGTCTCCTGGTCGACGTTCGGTCGGCCCGGAAACCATCCCTGTTCCGTGCCAAACGATCGAAAGATGAAATCGCTCAAACCGGTAGCCGGGGAACCGCTCGGGCACACCGGCCGGGGTCAGACCTCCACACGACCCTGAAACCCTAAGCATACCCAGACCGGGCGATCGGGGCAATCCAATCCGAACGGAGGACCCACGCCCGGGTGCATCAAAGGGATCGTTGCAGGGATGCCGTGTAGGGCGCGAACTGCCCGA
>CAZKCX010000206.1:3731-10106 GCA_964550865.1 uncultured Planctomycetales bacterium | reverse complement strand
ATACCATTGTGCCGCCGTGAAGATCGTTTATGTTAGTTCTACGCGGCTCCTAAGGCCGCGTACTGCGAGACGACCGGAGCACAGATGGCCAGTGGAATGTGCGCCTTGTTGATCTGTGGGATCACGGCCTCGTCGGCGTGGAGGTAGCCGATCCGCCAGCCCGTCATCGCGTAGGTCTTGGTGAACGTATAGCAGGCAATCACCTGCCGTCTCACTTCCGGAATCGAGGCGATGCTGAAATGCTTCTGATCGTCGTAGGTGAAGTACTCGTACGCCTCATCGGTGATCACCATCAGGTTTCGCTCCAAGGCGATCTCGGCGATCCGGCGAAGCTGGGCCTCGGTCAGCACGGTCCCCGTTGGATTGTTGGGAGAGCACAAGATGATGGCCTTCGTCTGGTCGGTGATGGCGTTCCGTATGCCTTCCATATCGGGAGCGAAACCCTCTTCCTCGATCGTCGGGACGAAGACAGGCTTCCCGGAGGCCATGACCACTTGGCGCACGTGTGTCGAGTAGGTGGGTGAGAGCAGAATGACCTCGTCTCCCGGATCGATTACGGCCATCACCGCGGCGGCCAATCCTTCGATGGCCCCGACGGTCACCATGACCTGCGAGATATCGGCGTCGACGTGGTTGTCCCGTTTGAGCTTCTTGACGATCTCCTCCCGAAGCTCCACCAGACCGGCGTTCTCGGTGTAGCCACCGACACGTCCATCCCGAATCGCGGCGATGGCGGCGTCTTTGATGTGGTCGGGCGTGTCCGAGGTCGGTTTGGCCCAGGACAGGAACGCCACGTCGTTCACTTCCTTGGACAGTCTGGTCATCTCGTGGATGGCAGACTTGGAGATGTCGCCCACTCGTTTCGATACTCGCGGTTCGCCGCTCATGCGTCACGCTCCTTGTCGGCGGTGCTCCTGCACGCAGTGGTCGGGCTCTGGTGTGGGGGAGGCGTAGAGCACCACGGCCTCCCATTCACGCTTCAATGTTCGTCGTTGTCAATCCTACGAGGAGTGTTGTCCCCGTCCCGGAATGGGTTTTGCCTCGAAAGGAAGCCAAGCGTTTGGGCGTGAGCGCGACGCCATGGGGCGGGCACAACCCGTCGAAGGGCGTTCGCATTGTTGCGGCGGCTCACAATGCGTCCGTGGCGCGGGACCGCAAAGCGCGCTCGAGCTACGGCGCATTCTGCTCCGGCTGAGGGGTGAGCTCCAAGTCCTCGGGATCGTAGCACTTCTCCGGCAACCGACTCAGGATGCCCTCGTACACGTCGTCATCGAGCGTGGGGGTACGGCTCAGAATGAAGAGCGTGCTCCGTCGAGGATCACCGACAACGGCCCACTGGTACTCCTCGTCCAGATCGATGATCCAGTAGTCGCCCTCGGGGAAGAGCGAAAACGAAACCTTCAACTTCGCGTTTGTCTCTGTGTCCACGACGCGGGCCGTCCCCTCGATGCGGCTCACCGGTCCGGTGACATCGCCGACCCGACACTCGTTGACCACGCGGACCGTGCCGTCTTCCTGGAGGGTGTAGGTGGCTGTGGTCGCCGTGCAGTTGGTGTTGAAGAACGTCGGGTAGCTGGCGATCTCGTACCATTTGCCCATGTAGCTGGGGATGTCGACCGACGCCACCGTTTCCAACGGCAGCACGTGGCTTGCGGGAACACACGATGGAATGAGTAGGCAGGTGGCGCCCAAGAAAATCCACGCTCGCATGTACACGGATACACTCCTTCTGGTTTGGATTTCGTTTTCCCCCGGTTACCTGCTTAGAGGCGTGTACCGCCGATGAGCTTGCCGGATTTCCAGAAAGTCTCTCGCCTGGGGTGACCCCGAGGGTGGCCGAACCACTCGCCGGGACACGGATGCGCGACCGAGAGGAACCGGACCTCATGCTTCCTGCCGTTGGAGCGCGGCGCAAGTGTCCCCTGCCTCTGCAGTCAAATGTCATACAGGTAGTGGCAGACGCGGCAGCCGGGCGGGGCCTCGGGCATGGCCTTTCGGGCCTTTGCCAAGGCCTCCTGGAGCTTGATCAGCGATGGCTCGAAGTTCGACCGAGCCAGCTCACCGTCATGCGCTTTGAGTCTTTCCTCGAAGCGGGTTCGGTAGAACCTGCACGCATCGGTCTTCCAGAGTGAACGCAGATCTTCTTCGGGCAGGCGACCGTAGTGCACGGTGGGCATCTCCACGTCTTCCCCAAGGAAGCGTGTCGGTCCGCCGATGGCCAGGTTGATGCACGGGGAAGCCCGGCCGTCATAGCGGATGAAGACGGAATGCCGGGGATCCTGATCGCACACCGGCAGCTCGTCCGGGACAAAGGCAAAGGCGGTCGTCTCGATGTCGAGCTTCCGGGCGAGCTTTCGTGCCTTCCTCAGGGCCTTCTCGTTCCGACGGATCTCCCGGTCCGCCTTCGACGCGAAGAGGCCGAAGCTCCGTTCCGCGCCGCTGCGAATCACGTCGCACTGCTTGAAGTTCACCTGGTCCACGCGCAGGTCCGCGGCCAATCGGACGATCTGCTCGAGTTCCGCGATATTGGTAGGCATCATCACGAAGTTGAACATGACCCGCGGCGTCTTGCCCATGCGCATTGTGGTGAGGCGGCGCACGTTCTCGCAGAAGGTCGTGAAGTCCGCGCCGCGTCGGATGCTCTCGTAGGTCTCCGCACGGGCGCCGTCGGCCGAGAAGGCAATCCAGTCCATGCCGGCCTGCATCATGCGTGAGGCCATGGCCTCATCCAACAGCGTCCCGTTGGTGAGGAAGCCCGCCCTGCATCCCGCCCGCTTGGCCTCGGCGATCCATTCGGCCAAGTTCGGCTGGAGCAGTGGCTCCCCTCCGCCGGAGAAGTCGATCTCGACCACGTCGCGGAGATGGGGTCGCAAGGCCTCCCAGACGGACGGGGGCATCAGGCCGTCGTCGGGCAATTGCTCGCGGAGACGTTTCCAGGGGCACATGACACACGCCAGGTTGCACGCAAAGGAGGTCTCCAACTGCCAGAGCCGCCAGCGTCGTGTGTGCGCGGGCTTGGTCCCGCGGCCTTCGGCGAGGACACGATCCCTGAGCGGACGCAGTTGGCGATCGACAGAGGCCGGCTTGAGGATCGCGGAGGCGGCCATGCGACGTCCCTGCGGCTCGAGCCAGTACTCGCCGACCGGCCCGGAAGCGGCGTCGACGATGAGCTCGACGACCTCGTCCACGGGCCGACCGCACCCTCCCTGAGGGCAAAGCCCCGGGCGATCCCGCTCGCGGGAGGCCTTCTCCTCGAAGTCCGTATCCACGGTCCCCGGGTAGATGTTCAGCACGTCCACGCCCGCGGGTTCGAGCTCCAGGCGCATGATGTTCATCATCATGGCCAGCGCGGACTTGCTGCCGCCGTAGATGCCCACGGAAGGAACGGGGACCCTTCCCGCGCAGGAGACGATGTTGATGATGCGGCCGGCACCGCGTTGCGTCATGTGGGGCGCCAACGCTTGGGCGAGCAGCAACGGGGAGAAGGTGTTCACCTCGAAGAGGTGCCGCATGCGCTGCTCGTCGGACTCCTCCACGAGTGCGAAGTATCCGAGTCCGGCGTTGTTGATGAGCACGTCTACACGACCCGCCCTCTGCAAGGCTTCCGCGGCCAATCTGGAGGCTTCACCCGGCTGGCCGAGATCCGCCGGGATGGCCATGCCGGACTCCGGGTGGGGAAGCTCGCGGAGGAGCTTGTTGAGATCACCGGGGCTGCGGCCGGAGATGATGACCTGGGCGCCTTGTTGGGAAAGCCACGAAGCGACCCGAGCGCCGACGCCTCCGGTGGCGCCGGTGAGCAACACGATTCTGTGGGAGAAGCTCATCTTCGGCATGGGGCTGACCGCCTTGTCGGTACGCGGATCCCGATGGAGAACCACTGAGGCTCGGAAGGCTCGCCGGCCCCCCAGTATACAGGAAGGGTAGGGTGACGTGCGTATGAGGAGCAACCAACCGAGAAGGGACAACCCGCGCTCAAGCGGATTCCTAACGGATCATCGGTAAGAGGGCAAGACGCCAGCGTGTTGCATCTCGACTCTGGAACTGTAGAGTGAAGGAAGTCGGTAGCGCAATGCCTCGGCGTTGCCGACCTATTCGGCATCCTTCGCGATCATGGGCAGGGACGATTCGAACCGGAGTACTCGCTGCTCAACGGCGGAATGGACGCCGCTTGCATGCACGCCGGCGGGTTGGCCGCGACCCGCCGAGCAGCGAGGCTGCCTTTGCCGCAGGCCACGCCATGCTGACAAAGTGGACGCGGGCAGTGGAATCCCGGGCAACCCGGGACACGCGGCCGTATTGGACCCGTCGCTTCTGGGCCCGTGCATCGAAGGAAGCCGGGTTACCGAACTAAGTGCTCTGTCGCTCATCAGCTGCCGGGTGGGTGGTCCATGGCTTTCGCCGTGGGGGGAGGCGAATTGGCTGCCGATTCGTTTTCCCCACCTCTGAAGAGGCGGGCCACCCATCGGCTGAACGCCCATCGAATGAGTTGCGACACAACACGAGGACGCGCGGCTTCGCTCAGCCCTGGATGGCGGACAAGGAGGCCTGAATCCGCTGTCGACGAATGTAGGCCTTCACCACAGAATACAGGATCACCAACACGCCCGAGATTCCGCTGATAAACAGGAAGGCCTTGCTCCCCCCGTTGAAGTAGGCATCCCAGTGCTCGTCGAATCCCAGGTAGCCGAGTTGACGCAGATACATGGGAATGGCGATGGCGCGACTGACGACGCACAGCAAGATGATCAGGCCCGTCACGATTCGTATCATTCGCTCTTGAACGACCTTCGTGCCGTACGCCCCGATGTAGATTCCCGTCAGGGATCCGAGGTAGAGCAACATCGTCAGACGAAGATCGACGGCCCCCTCCCAGGCGTAGTTGATCGCCCCCCACGCACCCATGAACATGGCGAGATAGAGCTCCGTACCGGCCGCGACGGCAGTGGGGATTCCGAAAACGTAGATCATCGCCGGCACGCCGATGAACCCCCCGACGCCGATCGTCCCGGCAAGGTACCCGGTCGCCAGGCCGACCGCACCGACCACCCAGCCGGAGACCCTAACGTCGGCCACACGAAAGTAGAGCATCGGGGGGATCCGGATGCGGCTGAATCGCTCGGCAAGCTTGGTGTTCGGTCCACCCTCCCCCTCCTGGCCCCACAGGGCGTCGCGAAGGATCATGATCGACACGATGGACAAAACGATCGCAAAGATGAGGCTGATATACAGATCTCCCGCGGGCGAGCCGGACTGGCCGTGCTCAACGGCAAAGACCGACGTGTTGATCCAGGCCGCCAAACGGATGCCGATCGCCGCGGTGATAAGCAGGCTCAGACCCAACAGCCGATCCACGTGTCCCATCTCGCCGTGCGCCCGCGAACCCATCAGGGCCTTGCCGAACTTGTGTGTGATGTTCGTGCCTACGGCCACCGCGCCGGGGACGCCCAGGTTCATCATGCCGGGCGTCATGAAGAACGCCCCGCCGCTGCCGATGAAGCCGCTCAGCGTTCCACCGATGAGGCCCAGCAGGACCACCTGAAGGGCCGACAAGCCGTCCAGATGGATGAACTTGAAACCGTCGATCATGGCCAGGATCGTCACGATATGCCTCGCTGTTCAGCCCCCGCTCAACCACCTCGTGTTTTCGCTGATCGACGACGGCTCATGTCGAACGGGCCTTCGCGCCACGCCGATGCCGGGCGTTCATCAACGCCGACAAACCCCGCATGATCAACCGGACCGATGTCCCGTAGGAGAATGCCACGACGGGCACCAGAATGACGACGGCCACAACGCCCAGGACCTTCTGAGAAGTCGACTGTCCACCCGCAACGATTCGCAGCACGCCCTCCTGATTTGTGAAGACCAGCGCGTACAGCACAACTACCGCTCCGAAGAAGCCCGCGAGCTGCAGGAGTTCCTTTGCACCGAAGCGAAGCTCGGAGCGGAGATCGGCCGCATCGACCACGGGGGAATCGAGGTTGTCGGTCAGCAGTCCGAGGAGCTCCGATCGCAAACGCGTGCGCACCTCGGAGGATTTCCCCAAGAACACGTCCCCCAAGACGACGAGACTGTATTCGATCCGGCGGTCAATGGCCGCGAGGAGCCGACGCGGCGAGCCGTGGACGAGCGTCACCCCTCCCGAACGCCCGCTCTGGGCGAGGCGATCCAGCGTTCCGCTGAGTCCCTGGTCTTGGGGCTCAGGCGACTCGGCGTCGTCCTCGATGCCGCCGTTCCGCTCCACGTCCAGGGTCATCGGCGCGACGGGCTGCGGCGTCGCGATGTCTTCCTCCCTCCCGGCCGAGACCTCATCTCCTTCTTTGGCCACGTAGCGCATCAGCTCGACCGCGGCGTCCCACTGCCGCGCGATCTCGA
>CAZKCX010000206.1:0-3721 GCA_964550865.1 uncultured Planctomycetales bacterium | reverse complement strand
CGACGATGTTGGTGCACACGTCGCTGGTTGGCTCGCAGGCCTCCTGAATCCAGAGAATGCTCGTCTGAGCGATGGCGCATTCTACGCCTCGGAGGCCATCGAGATCGGACAGGACCTCGCGGATGACGGGTGAGATCTCGGCCTGGTTCGGCGGATACGTGACGTTGACCACACCGTCGTCGGCGCGGACGTTCAGGTCGACGTTGGCCGTGCGCTTGTCCATGCCCAACTTCACGCGCGCCCTCGCGGCCAGCCAACGATTCTGAAAGGCCTGGATGGAAGCGGGCGTCGGCTTGTAGTTCGGCAGCTCGGCCATCCCGCACAGGACGGTTGCGGCGTTCTCGGCGCCCAGAACCTGCACATTCAGGGTCAGGTCATAGAGATGCGGGTCATCCCAATCCACACCGAACAGGAAGCGGACCCATTTCGCTCGGTCCTCGTCGACGCTTTCGACGTACTGCTTCGCCTTGTCGCGTGAGACGTTCAGCCGGGCCATCTCCTGGCGTATGCGATACTCCTTGTGGCTCACGATGCGAATGCGGAGGACGTGGCTGACGTCCGGGAAGTAGAGGTGGGCCGCGTGTCCGTGATACACCAGATTTCCGCTCTGGGCCAACTCGCAAAGGCGCGACGTAACGCAGGCCATGTACAGATCGCGTTCTTTGCTCATGCGCCGATAGACACGCGGCGGCTTAACCATGGCCATCTGAAGCTTGCCGACCGGCACGCCCTGCTCGATGGCGTAATCGCTGAGCTCTTCTCGACTGAGGCAGGCATAGCCGAGTTTGGCCGCCAAACGCTCGGCCAACTCCTTGGCACCGCTGCGAGACCCACGGGAAATGGTGATGATGGGCACGAGTCAACCCTCGCCGCAAAGAACAGCTTGGGTTCGATACGACTCTGCCCGTGAGTGTACGAGCAGATTGTCGACGGCACAACCGGCTAGATTCATTTCGCGCGTAGAGCGCATCAGCAGGGGCTTCTTCCGGAGGTTTCGGCAGAACGCGCGGTCGGGGCTCGCAGCCATTACACGTTCGTGCTATGCTGCGCAAGAGCAGGGAGCAATCCCGCCCAACCTATCGCGGTCTTCCCGGGTGTCTCACCAACACGGAGACCACACCGTGACGCAATCCTTGAGCGTTCTCGTAGTCGATGATGAGCCGATCGTCGGTAAGCGTCTCGGGCCGGCCCTGACACGGGACGGCTACGAGGTGGAGGTGTGTGAGACCGGTCCCGACGCGGTCGCCCGCATTGACGAAAAGGAGTTCGACATCGTCGTGACCGACGTTCGCATGGAGGACGTCGACGGGATTCGGGTGCTCGAGCACGTGATGCAGAAGTCTCCGCGTACGAAGGTCGTCATCATTACCGGCTATGCGACGATCGAAATGGCCCGCGAGGCCATGGCCAAAGGTGCGTTCGACTTCATCGCCAAGCCCTTCAAGCCGAAGGAGCTTCGGCAGGTGTTGACGCGGGCGGGACAGGCACTCGCCGAGGAAGCCTCCTCGTAACGACCGAGCACGTCGCCTGGTCATGCGGAGAAACGCATGAGTGATCGACCGGACGAATCCGAGGGCGGCGGTACTGCGCGGACCGAGCAGGCCGACGCTTCCGATGAGAACGCTGTGACCCACGGCGTGGCGCTGGCCGAGGGCGCCTTCCGATCTGTCGACGAGAGACCCAGCATCAGCATTCGAACGCGGCTGATGGTGGGCTTCATGCTGTTCGTCGTCCTCTCGGCCGGTCAGGCGGCGGCGACGTGGCTGATCCTGGCCCGGGTCGAGAACAAGCTGGAGTTCCTTGTCGCGGCCGACCGGTACACGAGCGAGATTCAACAGGCTCGCCGATTCGAGAAGAACTTCTTTCTGTACGGCACGAACCTGGAGGACGTCCAGGCCCATGCCGAGGCCGCCCAGGCGATTCTGACGCGTGACCAAGAGGAACTGGCGGCCGTGGTTGGCCAGCGGAAGTTCGACATGATGAGGAACCATGCGGCGGACTACCGTGCGCTGATCCGTCGGCTGCAGGAGTTGGACCACATCCGACCGCCGGACACCCAGCCGGCGTATCCCGAGATCGAAGCCCAACTTCGCGACAACGGTCGGCAGATGGTGGAGTTCGCCCTGAATCTTTCCAGCGAAGAGCGTAAGAGCATGTACGACACGCTCGGGCTGATCAATCGCGTGCCTCTGATCTTCCTCGTCGTGTTGCTCGTCTTGGCGGTCTACTTCGCTCACTTCTTGGCGAGACAGATGATCGGTCCGTTGAACCGCCTTCTGGCGGCGACGCAGGGGATCGCCCTGGGAGACTTCCAGCCGCTCCGACCCGCCCGGCGCTACCGGGACGAGTTCAGCGAACTGGTTAGTGCCATCAATCGCATGTCCCAGGAGATCGGCCATCGCGAAGAGGAGATGGTGCAGTCGCACAAGCTGCGTGCCGTCGGCACGCTGACGGCCGGCGTAGCCCATGAGCTGAACAACCCGCTGAACAACATCACGTTGAGCGCGGGGCTGCTCGAGGAGGACTACGATGCATTGTCCGATGAAGAGCGGCGCGAGATGGCCCGGGATCTTGTCGACCAGGCCGAACGCGCGCAGCGCATCGTGCGTAACCTGCTCGACTTCGCCCGAGAGGGCGAGAAGAAGACCGAACGGCTCGACATCGAGAAGATCCTCGATGAGACGATCGAGTTGGCGGGGAATCAGGTGCGCATCGCGGGGGTCCGGATCGTCAAGCATCTGCCCGACAACCTGCCCCACGTCCATTGCGATCGGCACAAGCTCTGTCAGGTATTCCTGAACTTGTTTCTCAACGCGGTCGATGCCATGCCCCAGGGAGGCACGCTAGCCCTTTCCGCCAAGCGCGCCGACGTGCCCGGCCTGTTGGCCGTTCATGTGGCCGACACCGGCAAAGGCATCCCCGACCACGTCCTGCCGCTAATCTTCGATCCGTTCTTCACGACAAAGGCCACGGGCAAGGGAACGGGGCTGGGACTATCGGTTTCGCTCGGGCTGGTTCGGAGCTACGGCGGCGATATCCAGGTCTCCAGCAAGGTAGGCCAGGGCTCGACCTTCACCGTGCTGCTACCGATTGCCGAGGTGCCGGCGGATTGGAAGACGTGGGAATGAGCCCCTCGGCCGCGCCGGCCCTTCCCGGGGCCACGACCCCGACAGCGGCCTCGCTGTCGCATTCCATCGTCGTCAGGACGATCTCGCTCACTCCGCCCGCAGGGCCGTGATCGGGTCCAGTTCCGCTGCGCGGTGAGCCGGATACGAACCGAAGGCGATACCGAGCCCGACGGAGAAGAGCAGTCCCACACCCACGGCAGGCCAGGAAATGAGCACGTGCCAATACCCCATCGCGGCCGCAATGAGCGCAGCGGCCAGTCCGAGCGCCACGCCAATCAGGCCGCCCGCACCGGACAACACCGCGGATTCCACGAGAAACTGCGTCCGAACGTCCCCGCGGGTCGCCCCGACGGCATCGACGGTGCGAATGCCTCGCTGTTCTGCCATCTCGCGCATGGACGCAGAAGGATCGATCCCCTCGGCCACGCCCAACGCCACGGCAAACCGTCCGGTTCCAATGCCAACCTCCAGCCATCGGCCGGTAGGCGGTGACATAATCTTTCGGAGGCAAGCGACTTCACGCGCAAAGACAATGCGCCCGGACTCGGAATCGAACCATGCGTCGTATTCCGTAGCGCGCGTCTCAAATGGCT
>CAZKCX010000205.1:0-10119 GCA_964550865.1 uncultured Planctomycetales bacterium | reverse complement strand
GCCCTCGGCTGGGTACTTTGATGGTTCACGGCCGGGGGCGGCCGTGCCACACGGGTTGAACCTTCTTCGAAGCAGCTTAGCAGTCTTGGCGGCGCTCGTGCTATGCGCGTCGCTTCGAGCGGACGACGTCTGGGCCGGCAAGCCGGGCCGCAAGCCGCTGCGGTATGCCGACGTGCGGATCGTCGGCTACCGGGCGGGGGAACTGATCTACGTCACCCGTGCGGGCAACGACGTGGCCAAGCCCATCGAGGAGATCGTCCGCATCCGGCTCGAAGACAATGCCGCGCTCAACGAAGCGGAGAAGGTCTTCGCCGAGGGCAAGCCGGCCGAGACGGTGAAGAGGTACGAGACCGTCCTCGCCGAAGCTATCAAGCCCTGGCTGAAGGACTACGTCACGGCCAAGCTCGCCACCGCCTACGACCAGGCGGGCCAGGCGGACAAGGCCGTCGAGGCCTGGCTCGCGACGCTCGACACCTGGCCCGGCTACGCCGCGTTGCATCTGCCGAGCCACTTCGGACCGAAGGGATCGCCCGCCAACGCGCGGGCGCTCGAGCGGCTCGATGCCGCCTTGCAGAAGTCCATGCCGGAGGAGCTGAAGGACCCGGTCCGCAAGATCCAGGCCTCGTTGCTGGAGGTCGAAGGCAAGGCACAGGCGGCGGCGTCCGTCCGCGAACGGATCTCCACGCCCAAGCCGCGCGAAACGTCGAAGGGTCCGCAGGAAGAAGGCGCGGTTCCCACCCGCCTCCAGGGAGAGAAGACCGACGTCGTGTCCGCGTTGGCCGTCGCCGAACGAACGGCCGAGCAGGGCCAGTACGACGACGCCATCGCGCGGGTCAACAGCGCGATCCGGACGACGCCCGAGCGTCGGCGCAAGGCCTATCTGCCGCGGTTGCTCGCGCTCAAGGCGCGATGCTATTTGGCCAAGGGCGATCGGCAGGCCAAGGCCGAGAAGCCCGATGCGGCCCGCAAGAACTACCATTACGCCGGGTTGGCCGCCATGCACGTGATCGCGTTCTACCCGGAGACGCTGGCGTACATCGAGTGTCTTCATCTGGTGGGTAAGGTCCAGGAGAAGCTCGGCGCGAAGAAGAAGGCCATCGCGCTCTACCAGGAGTGCCTCGAGTTCGCGATCGGCCGGGAGCAGCCGACGTGGGAGCGCAAGGCCCGCGTGGCACTCGAGCGTTTGGACGTGAAGGGGAAGTAACCGGCGTGCCAGCGTGCGGGGTTTCGTGCCGCCGGCGACTAGGGATGAGGAACATAGCCTAACCAAGAGGTGAACTCATGCGGAGACGAGATCGGGTGTTTGGAGCGTTTGGTCGATGGGTTCCAGCCTGCATGGTTGTCGTGTGTCTTACGACCACCGCCTACGCCCAACCGGCGGGCACGCCCCCCGCGGCGGACGAGAAGGTGCCCTACCTGCACGTCTTCGTCGTCAACAGCGGCCCGATCACGTGGTTCATCCTGATCCCGCTGTCGATCGCCGTCCTCGCGCTGATCATCCGCTACGCCATCGTCATCCGGCGAAAGAACCTCCTGCCCTCGGAAATCCACGAGCAGATCGATCAGATGTTCCAGGCCCGCCAGTTCCGGGAGGCGATGGAGTTGGCCGGCAACGATCCGTCGCTGCTCGGGCAGGTCGTGCACTCGGGCCTGCACGAAGCCCCCAACGGCTATGCGGCCATGCAGCGGGCCGTCAACGAATCCGCCGAGGAGCACTCGCTCCGCATCCTCCGCCGCGTGGAGATCCTGAACATCATCGGGAACATCTCGCCGATGATCGGCCTGTTCGGGACCGTGACGGGCATGATCCTGGCGTTCTGGGCGTTGGTTACGATCGTGCAGAAGGGCGGCGTGACGGACGCGGCCCAACTCGCCTCGGGCATCATGTACGCCTTGGGCACGACCTTCTGGGGCCTGCTGGTGGCCATCCCCGCGTTGGCGGCGTTTTCGTGGTTCCGCGGGCGCGTGGAGGCGCTGACGGACGAGACCGTTCAGGTCGCGTCCGAGCTGATGCAGGTCTTCAAGCCCAGCAGCAAGAAGCAGCAGTGATCGCGCAGCCCCAGGAATAGGACCGAGCCGACGTGGCCCGCAGATACGAACCCAAACCGATCGATGTGAACCTCACACCGATGATCGACGTGACGTTCCTGCTGATCATCTTCTTCATGCTCGTCTCGCAGTTCACCCAGAGCGAGACCGACCCGATCCATGTCCCCCGCCCCACGGACAGCCAAGCCCGGGAGATGAAGTACCCGCACAAGCTCATCATTACGCTCGTGCACGACGGCGAGGGCGGCGTGCGACGGTACAAGGTCGGTTCGCGTTTGGCGCCCGACATGGAAACGGTTCGGCGCATCGCCGAGGAAAGCAATCGGATCGCCGAGTCGGAGGGCGAGACGCTGGCCGTCATCGTCCGCGCCGACCGCGACGTGCAGTATCAATACGTGCGGCCCGTCATGGAGGCCATCGCCGAGGCGGGGCTGCAGAACGTGAACCTCGCCGCGGAGGCCACGCGCCAGGAGATCGGCCAAACGCAGGAGGAAGCGCCCTAGTGCCCGACACCGGTCAGCCAGCCAAGTCGGCCAAACGGGCCAAGCGGGCCGTGGCCGAGACGCCCCAAGAGCCGCCGCGACGCCGCCGCGGTCGGGTCGGGCGTTTCAACCAGCCCAACCTCACGCCGATGATCGACGTGGTCTTCAACCTGCTGATCTTCTTCTTGTGCACGGGCAACTTCAACCAGCCCGAAGGCCTGCTCCCCAGCCGCCTGCCGAAGCACCACGGGATCGCGTCGGCCGACGAGCTGCCCACCACGCCCATCCGCGTGCGCCTGCGGCAATACGGCTCGGGCGAGCAGGACTACACCTTGCGTATCGAGCAGCGAGCGCAACGCCCGACCAGCTTCGCCGAGCTGGCGGAGATGCTCGTCGTGCTGCGGGAGAGCCCGGCCTTCACGAGCGAGAGCCAGGTCATCGTCGTGCCGGAGAAGAACGTTCGCTGGGACCATGTGGTCAACGCATTTAACGCCGCGCTGGTCGCGCGGTTCAAGAACATCAGCTTCGGGACGCAGTCCGAGTGAGGCGCATGGCGCGCGAGCGACACATCCTGGGATGGCTCGTCCTGGTCGTCCTGACGGCCGGCGCGGACGGCGCGCGCGCCCCCGCGGAGGCGGAGCGCCCCCGGCAGCCCGAGGACGAGATCCTCGAGCCGAGTCGGCTTCGCGGCGAGCTGCTCCGGCGAGGCATGACCGATCTGCTTCAGACCTATCTCGAGGAATGCCCGCCCATGAGCGAGGTCGAGAAGCTGATCTACGCGCGGCAGCAGAAGCTCGCCGTCTACAACGACAAGTCGCGAGACGAGGACGAATGCCTCGCCGCATTGGATGAGGCCATCGCGCTGCTCAAGCAGGCCATCGAACGGTTCCCCGACGATCCACGGGCGATCGACTGGCAGTTGCAGCTCGGCAAGGACCTCATCTACAAGCGGGCAGAGCCGTACTACAACAACATCCTCTTTCGCGGCGGCTCGGAGGAAGACCGCAAGCAGCTCCTCGCCATCGCCAAGCGCGCGACCGAGGAGTTCGAAGCGTTGGGTAAGAAGATCGACAACTGGAGCACCCGCCTCCAGCAGCTCAGCGAACCGGAGCTCCGCAAGCTGGAGAACTCCGGCGAGATCGAGCGCTATCGCACCCTCGAGCTGCAGAGTGGATACTTCGCGAGCTGGGCGAAGTTCTACCGCGCGCTGGCCGCCAGGCCGGGCAAGGAGCGGGACAAGCTTACGCAAGAGGTCATCACCTACCTGACCATCGAGAAGAAGGAGTGGATCGAGACGGATCACAAGCAGTCCGGCGTGCAGTGCCAGGCGCTGCTGCTCTTGGGCATGACCTACCGACTTGCCGGGCAGCCCGACAAGGCCACCCGGTTCCTGCGGGCGGCCGTAGAGCGGACGAGCCAGATCCGTGACCCGGGTGAGCGGCGGAGCCTCGCCTGGGTGATCCACCTCGGCAAGATGGAGCAGATCAAGCTCCTGCGAGACAGCGGCAAGTACGACGAAGCGCTGACGGCCGTGAAGGAGCTGACCGAGGAGCTGTCGGACAAGCCGCAATCGCTTTCGCTCTTGCTGTGTGTCGCCCTGCTGGAAGGCTCCATCTACAGCACGCAGGCCGAGGCCAAGGCCAAGTCGGACCCGAAGGCCCACGCCCGGCTCATGGCCAAGTCGCGCGAGCCGCTGATCGAGCTGGCCGCGCGTCGGCCCAAGGCCAAGGACAGGATCTACGCCGTTGTCTACCCGCTGTTGGGCAAGGACCCTGACCCGAAAACGCTGGGCACGTTCGACCGTAACGTCTACATCGCCGGCAAGCTCAGCGACGCCGCCCGGGCCCAGGAGCGCGTCGATCAAGTCCGCGGCAACGCGCAAGGCGACCTCCGGCCCGAGCAACAGAAGAAGGTCGAAGCGCTCCAAACCCAGCGGCGCGAGAGCCTCGATAAGGCCATCACCGCGGCCGAGCTGCTCCTCAAGGAGGGCAAGGATCTTTCCCAAGCGGTTCGTGCCGAGGCGATGTTCAACCTGGCGGTCTGCTACTTCGAGCGTGGCAACGCACTGAAGTCCGTTCGGACCTTCGTCGACCTGGTCCGCCAGCATCCGGGCTTCGTGCGGAGCTTCGATGCCGCGCTGTATGCGGTCCAGCTTGCCGCGGAGATGAATCGCGACCCCGCCGGCGTCGATCGCCCCGAGGTCCGCGCCCTCTTTCTCGACGCGCTGAAGGCCCTGACCGAGACGTTCGGCGAGACCGACGAGGCGAAGTACTGGCAGTTCTACCTGGCGAACACGCTGGACCTCGCCGGCCGGCTGGAACAGGCCGCCAAGGCATACGCGGCCGTGCACGCCGGGCACGCCAACTACCTCGATGCGCGGTATGCCCGCATCATCTGCCTGTTGCGGCTGCTCGAACGGGCGGCCAGTAGCCAAGAGGCCGACGCCGCGAAGGTGCGGGCCCGCGCCGAATCGCTCGTCAAGGAAGCGATGGCCTGCGCCGAGCTGCTCCGGAAGGGCGCGGGCCGGGCGGACGGCGACGAACGGCGGAGCGAGCTGATGCGCTCGTCGGGGGATTGCCTGCTCATCGCCGCGCGGGTTCGTAACGAGCCGCCGCTCGAAGACCATGCCGCCGCGCTCGACGTGCTCGAGGACTTCGACAAGACCTACGGGGCATACCGCGACCTGCTGGGCCGATCGATGCGGCTCAAGATCGTCGCCTTGCAGGGGCTCGGCAAGCTGCAAGAGGCCAAACAGCTCATCCCCGACTACATGAAGCGCGATCCGGAGAACGCCGGCGCGACGATCGGCGCGCTGCTGGCGTCCATGCAGCAGGAGGTCCGCCGCGCGCGCGAGCGAAATGAGGAACAGGCGGCCCGCCGAGCGGCAGGCGAGGCGGTGGAGTTGGCGAAATCCCTCTACGTATGGGCCCGACAGAACCCCTCGCAGCTCGAGACCGACGAGCTGTTCGGCATTCGCGTCCAATACGCCCAGGCCTGCCTGGAGGCCCAGCAGTACGCCCAGGCACGCGAGCTGTTCCAGGAGTGCCTGGAAGAGGACGCGGCTCGCTCGGCCACGAACGAGCCCTCACACGGGCCGACGCTGATGGGCCTGGCCGAAGGCGCCTATCGGATCGGCCAGCAGGCGGCGGAGGACGGGCAGATCGAGCAGGCGCGAAAGGAGCTCACCGACGCGTCGAAGCGCTTCCTGTCCGTGTGGCGGCGGACGCAACGACATACCCCGCTTTGGTGGCGGGCCTTGCTCCGCGCGCTGGAGGTTCCGCTCGCGCTCCGCGAGTTGGACGTCGCCCAGATCGAGACCGCGGCCAGGACCCGAACGCTGACGCCGCAAGAACGTGAGCAGCTCGGCACCGCCCTGAAGGCCCTCGCGCGGATTGAGCAGACGATTGCGGCCGAACGGATGTCCGACGCCGACCTCGGCGGCTACGTTCGCGAGTTCACCCGCGTGCTCAACCGCGTCACCGTCCTGCGCGGCCGAATCCAACGCCTCGGGCCGAGCTGAACCGGGTGCACGGGCGCAGCGCCAAGCGCTTCCCCGACGTCCTCCGCGATCGCGAATGCTACAATGCATACCTATGCTGCTCGCGGGGAAGCTTGAACAGTACGACAGAGGGAATCTCTATCTGGGTGGCCCATGGCTTTAGCCGAGGGGGCCCATCGCTCACGCGATGGGGACGCGAATCTTCGGTCGAGTTCCTTTCCCCACCTCTGCCTCGGCCGCGCTCCCTTCGGGTCTGAGCCTCAGGGTCGAAGACAGGATCGAAGACAGGACAAGTGAAGAGGTAAGCCACCCACCTTTCGCCCAATGCCCGAACATGCTTGCAGGTGGTCTAGCGCCTGCGTCGGTGAATGATGAACATGTCCTCTCGAGACGAAACACAGACGACGAGCCGACTGGATACGGTCGGAACGATCTTCGACATCCAGCGGTTCGCCGTCCATGACGGGCCCGGCATCCGCACGACGGTCTTCTGCAAGGGCTGTCCCCTGGCCTGCGCGTGGTGCCACAACCCCGAATCGATCCGGCGAGAGCCGGATCTCTCCTACGTCCCCGAGCGATGCATCCGGTGCGGCTGTTGCCTGGAGGCGTGCCTCCAGCAAGCCCACCGCATCGAAGACGAGGTGCATACCCTCGACCGCGAGCGGTGCGTCGTCTGTGGCGCGTGCGCGAACGAGTGTCCTGCCGAGGCGTTGGAGATCGTCGGTCGCGAGATCACCGTCGAGGAGGCGATGCGCGAAATCGAGGCCGATCGCCCCTTCTACGAATCCTCCGGCGGCGGCATGACCCTCAGCGGCGGCGAGCCGACCGCACAGTTTGCGTTCGCGCGCGACCTGCTCGCCGAGGCGAAGCGGCGCGGCATCCATACCTGTCTGGACACGTGCGGGCTGACCGCGTGGGAACGCCTCGCCGCGCTGCTCCCGCCGGTCGATTTGTTCCTGTACGACATCAAGGACACCGACCCGCAGCGCCACCGCCGCTTCACCGGTGTGGGCAACGAAGAGATCATCGCCAACCTCCATCGCCTGAGCGAAGCAGGTGCCCGCATCATCCTACGCTGTCCGATGATCCCAAACGTCAACGCGGACGACGAGCACCTCGCACGCATTGCCGAACTCGCCGTCGCATTGCCCGCTATCGAAGAGGTCCACCTCCTGCCGTATCACGGGCTCGGACGCAGCAAGCATGCGCGCCTGGGCACTGTCCGCCCCGAGCTCCCCGCCCAAGCACCGAGCGAGGCGGACGTCGAAGGGTGGCTCGCCCGCCTCCGCGAGCTGGGCGTTCGGAGGGTCGCCACCTCGTGAACGGGCGCAAAGAGAAGCCCCCGGGCACGAGGGATGAGCCGGGGGCTTCGGGTCTGAGTGAACGTCCGTTGGGTCCACTCAAGGTCGAGTTCGAGACCGCATCACAAAGCGCACGCCGATAAGGCCGATCAACAGGATCAACGGCATCACGGCGCCGGAGCCGCAACGGAACGTCGCCGAGACGTGCCGGTCCTGGTCCATGACCAGTTGGATGCTCTGGTTCGCGTCTTCCGTTGCGTAGTTTGCGTCGTTCGGGTGGGCCGGATCGAAGATCAACCAATGGGAGAACTCCCGATCCTCTTCCGGCACGGCCGTCAGCGCTACGGGGGTGCCGTCGACATACGAGGGATTGTTGGGATCGTCCGGCGGCGGATCGAGCGTCACCGACCCCCACGGCTCATTCACGATGTCAAGCGTCAAGGCTCGAACCGCCTGCACGGTTCCGCTCAGGGGGACGTTGTAGGTGGTCCCGGAGCCGCCGAAGGCCGCCCCTTCGTCGGTGCTGATCTGGAGAAAGGCCGACTTCGCGCCGGTCGAAGCGCCGACGGTATGGAACGTCACCGTGACGTCGTCCGTCTGGTTCTTGCCCAAGACCGTGCCCGGAGAGAAGCCGCTGACCTGGAACAGGGCGGCGTCCGGCCCGGTGACCTGCACCGAATGGATCGTGAGGTCCGTCAGGTTGCCCAGGTCCGCGTCGGTCGTGGTGTTGCGAATCGTGACGTCTGCGGATGGCGTCTCGCCCTCCGGGACATCGCCGAATGACATGCTCAGGGGCGTCAGTCCGACGACGGGCCCGACGCCCGTCCCCACGAGCGTGAGCGACCGATTGCCGCTGTCGCTGGTGACGGTCAGGCCCTGAGAATCTCCACCGCGGTTGGTGGGCGCGTAGCCGTAGTTCTTGCCGGCGGTGTCGCTGCCCAGCGTCGGGTCCTTGAAGAGCGGGGCGAACGACTGGACCGAACCGCTAAACTCCCCGCTCGCGGAGGGGAACGTGAGGTTCTTGACCTTGGTGAAGTTCGGCCCGTTGTTGCTGGCCGTTACGGAGCCGCCGGCGCTCGTGCCGACCCGCACGTTGCCGAAGTTGATCGTGCTCGGGCTCAGGCTCAGCGAGGCGGATTGAAACACCGTGTTGAAGAAGTGGTTCTCCGCGTGCAGGGCGAGCAGGTTGTACCCCGACGTGTTCATGTGGATCGGATCGTCGTTGCCCATGTAGTCGGGCCGCGTGGGGTAATCCGGATAGAGGTCGGGGGGGTAGTATCCCTGTCCGGGGAGCGAGCCGTACGAGCCGCTGTATCCGACGGTCGAGTTGACGAGTCCATAGGCCCAGACGTGATGCACGCGTCGGCTGTTGTTGGCGATGGTCTGTTTGCGGGTCTCCATGTTGCGGAACGCGGCGTTCACCTCGCCGTTCATCAGGAAGTTCCAGAGCCCCAGGTTGGCCGCGACCAGGAGCCCGGCATCGCCCGTTTCCCAAACGTTCAGGTAGTCATAGCTGACGATGACGACCTGGATGTCCGAGCGGAGGCCCAGGATATGATTCACCACCGTCTGGACGTTCGAGCCAATGGTGTCATACAGCGCGTTTTCCTGCGACGGGCCCAATCCCGTGTGCCAGCCACCCCCGGCCGAACCGAGGAGCATGTCGTTTCCGCCGCTGCTTAGCCAGACGATGTCGGCGCTCGGATGGGCGTTGATCTTGCTCGTGATCTGCGAGAGCCACGCCGCATGGTTGGCGGCGGTGCCGCCGCCAAAGGATTCGTTCGCGGCCGTCACGCCCGGGTGAAACGTGTTCAGCATGAGCTGCAAGCTTCCCTTGTCGTGGACGAGATGGGCCCAACTGTCCCCGATCGTCACGACCCGTTCGACGGCAGCCGTAGGGGAAACGCCAATGGCGAGAAGGATCCATAGCGAAGCAGAAACTGTCCGATGCATAACTTGGCTCCCTTCGTGTGGAGGTGACCGCAGAGGTGGCTCGCCGCGAGAATCCCATCGCGGATTTGGGATAAGGCATCTAATGAAAACGCTCGCCGAGAGCCAGCGAGCGGCTACGAACGCCCTCCAGCCCGATTATAGTCCGGCCTCGGGGCGGATACGCAAAGGTTTTTTATGTAAGTCTGCTATCCTCTTGAACCTTGATTGTGGCCAGATATAGCGTGTTGGCCTGGTCGGCTTCCGGATCGCCGCCTTACCCCGGCGGAGGTCGACCGCACTGTTCCTGTTCAATGTCTTTCTAGGCAGTGATTTGCAGTCAGGGTGCAGGGGAAACCATCGATGCCAAGCGTGCCTCATCGGCGAACGTCGTCTTCCCGGCACGGGATGAGGCGGTCACTTGAAAATGGCGCGGGGCTGGCCGATCACCCATTCTCCATGACCGTCGAGGAAGAGGATGTTCAACCCGCTCTTGTGCTTCCGGGTGTGCGGGAAGGGGGCGTTCTTGCGGAAGAAGTCGCTGAGGACCCAGTAGTCGCCGGGGCGATCATCTTGCAGCGCCGTCGGCGTCTCGGGATCGTTCGGTTCCATCGGCTTCGGATCGCCGGTGTTCCGGAGCCAACGCGGACGGAAGGAGTCCATGTCTTCGTCGTACTTGCTGTGGTTGGTGCTACGCCACTCGCTACGATCCTCCATGGACCAGTAGAAGTAGCTGATGTTGCCCTCTTTGCGGTTCTCGGGCGTGTCGATGATCGACGTGCCCATGCCCTTGGGCGGATAGTCGGTCGTGTTCTGGGCCTCCTCCTCGAGCACGTGCACCTGCGGGCAGTACATCGCG
>CAZKCX010000204.1:0-10119 GCA_964550865.1 uncultured Planctomycetales bacterium | reverse complement strand
GCAAGATGCCCATGCTACGGCACGGGCCGCGGTGATACGGCTTCATGATGGTCCGACGCCCCTTCGAGGCGACCAGCACGCACGCGCCTTTCCTGTCGCCGACGGATGGGCCCCTCCAGCACCTCCGCCCAATCCGTCACGCACCCCCGGCAGGTCGGCAGGGGTACCGGGGGAGGCTACGGTTCCGCACGTCCCGCTGTCACCGCGGTGACAGCAGGCAGCGCAGAACGGTAGCACGTCCCGGCACCGCGCTTACTCGCCGTGCGGGCATTTCTTGAGCGACAAGAACCAGTCCAGGCAATCGTAGTCCTTGCCGGCCTTCGCCACCCGCTCCTCGGCCGAGACGCTCGACTTCGGCGGCGGGATGATCACGTCGTCCCCGGGCCGCCAGTTGGCGGGCGTGGCGATCTTGTGCTCGTCGGCGTGCTGGATGGCCAGCAGGAGCCGCTTGATCTCATCCATGTTGCGGCCGTTCGCCATCGGATAGTAGAGGATCGAGCGGATTCTGCCTTCGGGATCGATGATGAACACGGCCCGAACCGCCTGCGTGTTGCTCGAGGAGGGATGGAGCATCCCGAACTTGCGGGCCACCTCCATCGTCAGGTCGCTGATGATGGGGAAGTTGATGTCCAACCCCTTCATGCCCTTGTACTCGATCCTTTCCTTGATCGTCCGCAGCCAGCCGATGTGGCTAAACGTGCTGTCGATCGAGAGGCCCAGCAGTTCGGCGTCCAGCGCCTTGAAGTCGTCCTGCATGCTGGCGAACGTCATGAACTCCGTCGTGCAGACGGGCGTGAAGTCCGCCGGATGGGAGAAGAAGATCACCCACTTCCCCTTGTAGTCGTCGGGGAACTTGATCATTCCCTGCGTGGTCTCGGCCTCGAAGTACGGGGCTTCTTCGCCGATGAGCGGCGGTCGATGCAGTTGGTCGGTCATGGTTTGGATTCCTCCGGTCTTGGGATTGCCCTGCGGCCTGGTTCTGGCTCGCCTCACGCGCCTGCGGGCCAGCAGCGGGCCGCTGTGTCTTCGCGAACCCGATAGCTCGCCTTGGGCTATCGGGCTCGCATGATGAGATTCCCTATGTCTTGCAAGGCCTCCGGCTCGTTTCCGCCTAGGATTTCGTCTTTGGTTTCCGCGATATCTTCGAGCGCCGTCTTCGAGCGCTCGGCCTGCCGGACGCCTTCCGGCAGTCGGCGCAGATCCCTCGGAACTGGATCGAGTAGTCGTCGACCTTGAAGCCCTTTCCCCGCGGACGGGGTAAGGGCAGATCGTCGAGGCTTTCATCCTCGTAGTCGATCAGCTTATCGCATTGGGTGCACACGAGATGGTGGTGCCTTTGGATGTTGGCGTCGAATCGGGTGGCCGAGCCGGGACTGCATACCTTGCGGAGGGCGCCGATGCCGATCAGGGCGTCGAGCACGCGATAGACGGTCATTCGGGACACGTTGGGAAGCTGCTTCCGCACTCCCTGGCAGATCTGGTCGGCGGTCGGATGATCGGATCGTTGGCACACAAACTCATAGATCGTCCTGCGCTGGACCGTGATCGGGAGGCCGTGCCTGCGGCACCGTTCCTCGAACTCCGCTACGACTTGGGGATCGACCACAACTTGTTCCTTTGTACTATGTGATAATATATACCATTCTTGGGCCCACGTCAAGTCGGTGTTCGACGGCTTCGGAGCCAAGGATAAGGGATCCGGCAGCTCCACTTCGCTTGCCACAAGCGGCTCGGGCAGCGACAGTGGCGTGTGCGGTCCTGTCCATAGTCGGACGATTTGCGAAACGCGGCACCAGAAATCCATTGTGACGCGCTGTTCGACCTTTCCTCGAAGCGGCTTGGGACGCACAAGATGTCTTCATTCCAACAGCAATGAAAGTATGCTGGAGAGGCGGCCCGTACAAGTCGCACAAGCTTTGCGGAGCTTTGCGGAACTGTAGAGTCGTTAAGGATGGGCGGGATCGGAGCGGCTCTGCGTGCCATAGTGCTGGCGCCTTCGCTCAATGACGGCACCGCCATCGGAACTTGCTCAGACCCATAAGCCAGATGCCTCCCAACAGGGCCGGTGACACGCCCGCACCACAGAATGACGCGCCCTCTTCACGCGGGATCGTGCTGGTCACGACGGCGCTGTGGGCCTTTTGGTCGTCGATCATCACCGACGGCGGGGTATTCTCTGCGAGTGGAGGCGAAGCGTCCTGGTCGCCGGCGGCGCTCCACGCGTGCAGGAGTGGGCTATCCAACACCAGTTCCTGCAGCGGATACGGGGTCAGAGTGAGCTTCGGCACCCGAGACGCCACGTCGTAGAAGCGAAGAACCGTTCCGCTGGGTCCTACGGCGAAGACGTTGTTCGAACCGTCGGCCCAGACGCCGGACAGCGGTCTCGTCATCCCACCGGCCACGGTCGACCAGGCCGATCCGTTGTAGTGGAGCAGGATCGCTCCGTAATCATAGTCGCCTCCGACCGCGAAGACATCGTCCGGACCGGTGCCCCAGACGTCGCGCAGGTTCCGCGTTGTCCCGCTGGTCATCGTGGACCAGTTTGCCCCGTCGTAGTGGAGCATGGTCCCGGCGTTCTGGTCTTCTCCCACGGCGTAGACATCATGCGGACCACTCCCCCAGACGCCGAGCAGGTACTCCTGCGTCGTCCCGCTGCGCATCAGCGACCAGCCCGTGCCGTCGTAGTGGAGGATCGTGCCGCCAAAGCCCACGGCGAAGACGTCATTCGGATCACTTCCCCATACCGCGAAGAGGCTGGACATGGTCCCGCTGGACATCGGGGACCAAGTCGATCCGTCGTAGTGCAGGATCACACAGTCTTCGTCCGGCCAGCCGGAATGGCCCACGGCAAAGACATCGTCCGGGCCACTGCCCCAGACCGCGTACAGGGGTTTCGTCGTTCCGCTGGGCATGGCGGACCAGCTCAGGCCGTCGTAGTGAAGGATCGTGCCGTCGGAGCCGACGGCGAAGACATTGTCCCAGGCGCTCCCCCACACGCCGTAGAGGTGCACGGACGTTCCGCTGGGCAGCAACGACCATTTCGATCCGTCGTAATGCAGGAGCGTACCGTAGAAGCCGACGGCGAATACGTCGTCCGCCGCACTGCCCCAGACGTCATAAAGGATGTTCCCTTGCGGCAGGGGGTTCTGCCATTCCCATTCCGTCCCTTCCGCCAGCCCCCCGCAAATCCCAACCGTGACCAACACCCAGGTAACCACATCCACTCGGGCGTTCATCGTTGACCTCCCATCCCCCAGAAGCTTGTGTTTCACGTAGCCCGTTCTTCCTCCGCGGATCGCCGATGTGTGTTTCCTTGCAGGCTCTGGTCAGAGGTCTTGTTCGCTCGGCTCCCGCGTCGGATCGTTTTCGAGGATCGGGCAGGGTCCTGCCGTTTGGGTGAGGCCCGGGGCAGCCGCCAAGTCGGCCCATGCCGGCGTGCAGGCGGGGCTCGCCTCGATTCGCCAGAGGGTGTTGCAATCGGAATGCCAGGGAAACGCCGGTGCTGGAGGGTTGGCGGATCGCCTTCCGTAAACGGCTCGGGCGCTGAATCCTACGAATCGTCACGGGATCGGCGCCCCGAACCGCCGCCAAGGACGATGGGAATTCTCCCCGACGTGCTCATGCGATGGGCGCGCAGATCTACCCAAGGCGTGGTCATCAAAGACGTCGACACGAAGCCCAGGTACAAGCGGGCGTTTACCTACGTACTCGACAAGGCGATGAATCCCAAAGCGCCCGTCCGCTATAGGAGCAAGCCGCCCCTTCTCGGCGCGTTGAGGGACGTGGGATTCCAGGTCCACTGCCATGCGATGGTCGACTTCCTTCCGTATCCCCACATGTTGTATATCTGTCAGTCGTAAGCCAACGATGGATGCGATCCCGGAGGTCGAGCGGCCATCGGAGGCTTCCCTTGTGCGCCCCACTCCCCTTGTCCGGCTTGCCCGGCGTGGCGCTCTCGGTACCAGGCGTAGGTCTGGGCGATGCCTTCGCGAAGGGGAATTCGCGCCCGCCACCCCAGGGCGTGGAGGCGGGAGACGTCCAACAGCTTCCGTGGCGTGACGTCCGGCTTGGAGGGATCGAATCGCAGCTCCCCGGTGAAGCCGACCACATCGCGAATGAGCTCGGCCAGCTCGCGAATGGAGACGTCTTGGCCCACGCCGACGTTGATGATGGGGGCTTCATCTTGAGGTCTCCTGCCGTGGTGGGGGTGTGTGCTCCCACCGAAGGTCGGGGCTACGCGGACGGTTACCGCGGAGTCTCACGAGCCTTGGTGCAGCCAAGCACCCCTCGATCCATTCGATCACGACGCTGTCACGCCCGTGCGCGCGGAGGAACGATACCCGGTTCTGCTCGGTCGTGGTTACGAATCCGTCGGCGCGTTGCACGGCCCGTTTGATCCGTCTGTCGTGATTGAGCTGGTAGTCGTTGACCGTGCCACGCAGCAGGTGGTACAGCGTCTGGTGAAGCCCCAGCGCCCGCGCGAACCGCAGTGGAACGTTTTCTGTCCCACCCGGGTGCTCCCGCTTACTTCGCGCGGAATGAAGAAGAACCGCAGATGCCCCTCCAGATCCGGGTCGACGGTCAGCTCGCGTTCGATCGCCTCCCGATTGCCCGCCAATTCCCCCGCAATCACCGTGAGATCATGATGCGCGGACAAGTGGCGCACCCAGTTCCATCCCAGTCCAGGCTCGGACCCGTGGTCCGGATGGCAGGACGCCGCGACGGCCAGGACCTTGAAGCGAGGTCTGAGTGGGGTCCTGCGGCCCTCTCGGACGGGTCGATCGATTGTCAGTGTTGTCGGCATCTCATGTACCCTGTCCCAGTGCAGCGCGGTGCGTCGTCATGCGCACTCGACTTGTCGCTCGACCGCATCCACGGGAACGCCGGCCCTTTGAATCGCTTTCGTATACAGGGACATCAAGCGCCCGTAGAACCTCTGGGGGGCGAACTCCCGTACGGCCTTCTTCCTTGCCGCGATACCCATCTCACGACACCGATCGGGATCACCCCACAGACTGAAGATCTTCTCGGCGAGCTCGTCGATATTCCCCGGCTCGAAGAGCAGACCGGTCACTCCTTCCTCGATGACTTCGGGAATCGACCCGATCCTCGAGCCGATCACCGGTCGGCGCTGCAGCATCGCTTCGACCATTACCAGGCCGAACGTCTCGTAGCAGATGCTGGGAGCCACCAGGAATCGCGCGCCGGCGTAGAAGCTGTCGAGCCGATCGCGAGGCAGCATGCCGAGGAACTCGACGTTCGGGGGTGCGCTCTCGGCAAGTCCCGGTAGGCGTTCGTGATCACCGGCGATGCGGCATCGGACCTCGGGTCGTCGCGTCATAGCCGCGACGAGATGCTCGATGCCCTTTTCCGCGCTCACGCGGCCGGCGTACGCGACGTAGTCGCCCATGCGGCCTGACTCGGGCAGCGGATCCGCCGGTTGAACGAGATCGGGGACGACGGCAATGCGGTCGCGCGGAATGCCCCCGTCTGCGAATTTCTCTCGCTGGAAGTGAGACGGCACCATGTACATCGTGGTGTTGCGTCGAATCACGCCGGAGCGGTATGCCCAGGCGTTTCGCAGAGTGTACCCCGCCGACTTGGCGAGGGATCCTTCGCAGTTTCGAAGGGTGCACCAGAATTCCCGGCCGCCGGTGCAGCGTTCGCAGATCTCTCCGTGGGTCATCAGCAAGCCGTTCGGACAGAAGAGGCGGTAGTTCGCACATCGGAACACGACCGGGGTTCCCAATCGCCCGGCCACCTCAAAGGCCCCAGGGGATATCAGCGGATAGACGTTTTGGATCTGAACGACGTCCGGCTGCTCGCGGATGAGCAGGCGCTCGAGATCCCGACAGGCAGAGAAGCTGTGGATGCCGCTGAAGAAGGCCCGAGCCCGTCCCAACGGCTTTCGGAGCACGTCCGCGCTGTGCCGAAGGAACAGGCTGACGCGGTGGCCGTGTTCGCGAAGCGTTCGGGCGATGGCGCCGACCATGATGTCCTCACCGCTCAACTTGGCATACTCGTTGTGGACGAGAACCACACGCATCCGGCGCCTCCCTCTACGTACCCACCAGCAGTTTGGATTCGTGTTGATCCAGCCATAGCCTCACTACCGTCAGCCTCTGGAGCAGACGTAGCGGCGACGGTTGCGCGTGCGTCACGGGGTGCCATGCCTTCGACTTCATCCACGCGCGCAGACCGGTGACGCGGGCCAAGTCCGCCCCCACCCGACGGAACCAACCCCTCGCACGAGGGGCCCATCGAAGACACGCGTCCGCCCACGATCGCAACGCGTCCGCGCGGATGAGCTGTGACCAGACCTTGCCCTCTCGCGTCAGGATGCCGAGCACGAAGTCCCGCAGTTCCGGGCTCTGCTGCCATTGCCGCGTGTTGTCGGCGGGCGCGGCCCGGCTCGCCAACGGCACATCCATCAGCGCGGGGAACCTCCGGGCCAAGACGCGGTGCTCGACTCGCTTGGGGATGCGGTGGTCGGCCGGCACGTGCTCGAGGAGACGGAGCACATCCGTATCCAGAAGCGGGTTGAAGACCTCCACCCGCGAGAGCTTGTAGTAGCTCAAGGGATGAAGGTAGCGGGCCAGCCGGTGCTCGAAATAGCAGCGATCCTTGAGATCTACGGGGCTGCCCAACGCGGTGCGATCGACTTCTCTGGCGAGCTGCTCGGATTGGGCACGAGTCATCTCGGAATAGACCTCATCCCGGAACAGAGGAGACGCCGAGTTTCGAAGCCGGGTGAGCGGACGAATGCCGACCGCGGCCAGTGCCTCTTCGGCCGACTGGACGGGGCCCAGCCAGCCGAAGCACTCGTCACCTCGGTACAACGATCGCGAGAAGCCCTCCCGTAGCATGCAGTCGAGGACACCCGGTTCCCCGATGTGATGGGCGGCGGCATCGGTCTCGGCCCCGAACGTACGAGTGAACTCGGGCATCGCGAGGTAGTCATCGTGCCGGGGGATGAACCGGTGCTCCACACCACAGCGATAGGCGACGCGCTCGGCGACCCGCCGCCGGTAGCTGTCGTGGCGTGTCAGGGAGCGCCAGTAACGCGTCGCCGGCGATCGCCCGGCCGGCTCGATCCCGCGGATTGCGAAGTCACCGCCCGGTAGTCGGACCACGCGCACGCCCTCGATGACGGCGTTGCTTGTCTTTCGCGTGTCGTCGCTTGCACAGACGACCGTCACCCGATGACCGCGCGCGGCAATCTGGCGGCTGACGTCGCACACGTAGCTGCCGATGCCGCCGCATCGCAGCGAAGGAACAAGCTCGCGACTCACATACACGACGTGCACTTACCGGTCCTCCCCACTCTCGAACCGCGCCCGTGTGTCGTCGGGCTTCTGGGCAACGATCTCAATCGCTCCGCTTCCACCCGCCGCGGCACCGATCACCCGCCCGGCCGTCCGAAGAGGTTGCCCCCAGGCACTGTCGGACGTGTAGTACACGTTTCGCGGTCTTCGAGGTCTGAATCCGGCGCGCTCCACCAACAGCCGCAGCGTCCGAGGCGAGAAGAACGCCGTGTGATGCACAGAGAGAAACGAGCGGTCCCGGCGCCGAATCGTCTTGAGCCATCGCTTTCGACGGGCGGCAAAGCTTTCGAACTGGTTCGGCACCTCGATTACCAGAAGCCCGCCGGGCCGCAGCCATCGAAATGCCAGTTGCGTCACCGCCATCGGGTCCAACAAGTGCTCGAACGCGTGGCTGCTGAACACGACGTCGAAGCTATTCTCGGGCAGTTCTTGGTCCTCCGCACGACCGGCCCGGAGTCTCAGGCCGTAGCGATTCAATGCTCGAAGCCTGTTCTCCTCGCCGGGCTCAATGCCTTCGACATCGAAGCCGCGCCGCGTGGCCTCGTGGAGGAAGACACCCCCGCACGCCCCGATTTCGAGCAAGCGCCCGCGTGCCCCCAGCGCGATGAGGTGGTCCAGCTTGCTCCGATACTCCGCGAGGCGAACCTCATCCTCCTGGGCGTAGTACCCCTGGATCGGAGGATAGTCCTCCGCCAGTGGGCCGGAGTGGCTCCGGTACATCCATTCGTAGTCCGCTTGGCCGGGACGAGGGTTGAGGAACCGGAACCCACAGCGGGCGCAACGCGACACGGCGTGATGCGCGGCCATGATCGCCACCTGCGTGCGATCGGGACACTGGTTCCTACTGGGTGCCCGCGCGGAAATCCGCCTCAAGCCGGCCTCGAATCGCTGCAGGGTTCGCGACGAGCGTTTGGTTAGCGCTGGGCAGGGACGCGCGGGGCTGACCGAGGAGTTTGATCATGATATCCTGACTTCTGGGGGAAGACCGTTTCGAGCAGTCAGTTTGCGGAGCCGCCGGTATGTTTCCAGGGCGGAAGGGAACGGCCTTAGGGCCCGTTCGAAGATCCCCAACGTATACGCGATGGTCATGCCATAGTTTGTGATGGGCACGCCCTGTCGACGGCAACGGAGGATCCTCGTTAGCATCTCCCGTCGATTCCACATACAGGCGCCACAGTGAATCACCAGTTTGTGTGGCGATAGGTCTTCCGGGAAGTCGTGTCCTTGGACGATCTCGATGTCCAGCGTTCCACCTACGTACTGCCGCAGCCATCGGGGGATCTTCACTCGGCCGATGTCGTCCCCGATGGGATGGTGTGAGCACGCCTCGGCGATGAGCACGCGATCTCCCGGGCGAAGGTCCTCAATGGCCAGCACGCCACGTACGAACTCGTTCAGATCGCCTTTGAAGCGGGCGAAGAGGATGCTGAACGAGGTCATTGGGATATCGATCGGCGTGTCCCCGGCGACCTTGAGGAAACACTGTGAGTCGGTCACGACCAGCACCGGCGGGCGGTTCAGCCGGTCCAATGCGTCACGCAGTTCTCGCTCCTTGACGACCATGCAATAAGCATCGACGTCGAGGAGGTCGCGAATGGACTGGACTTGCGGTTGGATGAGCCGGCCCTTCGGGGCCTCCAGGTCGATGGGAACAACCAACACGGCCAGTTCCCCTGGGGGCACGAGATCGCCGATGATGCACGGTGCGTTGATGAAGTCCTCCGGTGCCATGCGGATCAGCGCCTCACGGAACTCGAGGATTCCCTCACCGCGGATGGCGACGCTGTAGACCCGTGGGATCTTGACGGATGTCAGCCGGTTCTCGATTTCCTCCCCCGGCCGGCCGAGATCGCACTTGTTGAAGACGACAATGGTCGGCGTCTCGCGCGCGTGGAGTTCCCGGAGTACGGCCTCCTCAAAATCCCCCCAATGCCCGGCCGCAGCCACGATGACGCCCACGTCCGTGCGATCAAAGACCTGCTGGGTTCGTTCCACGCGCATCCGACCCAGCGCCCCGACATCGTCGATGCCCGCAGTATCGATGAAGAGAACCGGTCCGATGGGGAGCAACTCCATCGGTTTCTCCACCGGGTCTGTCGTGGTGCCCGCTACGTCGGAGACGATCGAGACGGACTGGCGGGTGATCGCATTCAGAAGCGAGCTCTTGCCCACGTTGCGTCGACCGAACAGGCCGATGTGCAGACGAAACCCCTTCGGCGTGCCTCTCATCGCGTGGTTTCCCGGTTACGGATACTCGATTCCACTCGTCTAGAAGTAAAGGTCTCGGCACTCACACTCGCGGATTTTGCGTAGTCGATCGATGAGTTCACGCTTCCGCCGGCCGTCCTCCATCTTGGCGAGCTCCTCCTCGATGAGCCGCTCGCCGGCTGTCCGCGTTTGGGGACAGGCGTAGTCTACGAGGTACTCCGTGAGTGTCGTCATGGCGTTGGGCGTGCAGAATTTCTGGATGAAGCCGGGGATGGCGAACTCCATGAAGTGCTCCCCCGTGCGACCGAGGCGATAGCATGCGGTGCAGAAGCTCGGAATGTAGCCGCTCTCGAGAAGCTCCCGTATGACCTCGTCCAACGGGCGGATGTCCCCGAGCGCAAACTGTTCCCGCTCCAAGCACTGTGTGTCACCGGCCTCGGTGTAGCCGCCGATCTCGATGCGGCTGCCGGCGTCGATCTGAGACACGCCGAAGGCCATGACCTCGCGGCGAAGCTCGGGTCTCTCACGGGCGGTCAGGATCAAGCCCGTGTAGGGAACCGCCAGGCGCAACGAGGCGATGATCCTC
>CAZKCX010000203.1:2027-10126 GCA_964550865.1 uncultured Planctomycetales bacterium | reverse complement strand
CGACGTGTTCGCCGAACGCCATGGGCTGTGCATCTCGGAGGACGGATGGCACGCGACGGAATTGGACCGCGCGAAAGCGCATGCCCTGCGGTACAATTCGTCCGAATGGACGCAAGGGCATTCGCGCCGGCGCGGGCCCGATGCGTCCGTTGAGCGTGGTGGGGTACCATCCTGATGAGCTTCGAACTTACTGAGGAGCAGCGGTCGGTCCGAGACCAGGTGGCCGCGTTTGCCGAGCGGGAGCTTTGGCCCGGGTTCGAGGAGCGTGATGAATCCCGTCGGTTCGACCGTGCGAAGTGGCAGAAGCTCGCCGACCACGGGATCCTCGGCATGCACGTGCCGTGTGCGTATGGGGGGCAAGGACGCTCCATCCAGGACCTGACACTCGCGCTGGACGGACTGGGCTATGGGTGTCCCGACATCGGTCTGGCGTTGGCGATCGGGGCGCACCTTTGGGGCGTGGTCGATCCCATTCTGACCGAGGGATCGGAGGCGCAGAAACGCGAATACCTCCCGCCGCTCGTGGACGGGCGCTGGATCGGGGCCCACAACGTCACGGAATGGCAGACCGGGAGCGACGTCACGGCGATGACGACGACGGCGGTGGAGACGGAGGACGGCTGGGTCATCCGCGGGCGGAAGGCCTTGATCACGAACGGCCCCGTGGCCGACCTGCACGTCGTGTACTGCCGGCTCGACGATCCCGACCGCAAGCGGCTGGTCTTCCTCATCGTTCCGACGGGAGCCCGGGGCGTGTCGGCGCGGTCGCTGCCAACGCTGGGGACGAAGACATGTGCGTTGGGCGAGGTTACCTTCGAGGACGTTCGCGTGCCGCGTGAGAACACACTGGGTCGTCCCGGCGGCGCATCCAGGCTGTTTCGTTCGGCGATCGAGAAGGAGCGTGCCCTGATCTTCGCCCCCATGGTGGGTGCGATGCGGCGGCAGCTCGAGATGGCCGTCGAATACGCCAAGGAGCGGCAGGCGTTCGGCCAATCGATCGGCGCCTTCCAGACGGTGTCTCGTCGCCTGTCCGAGATGGCGATCCGGTTGGAGACGGCACGGATGATGCTACATCGCGCGGTTGCCACCAAGGCCGGCGGCAAGCGGGCGCCGATGGAGGCCTCGATGGCAAAAATCGTCATCAGCGAGGCCTTCCTGCAATCGAGCACGGACCTGGTCCGAACGTTCGGCGGCGCCGGGTATCTGCGGCAAACGGGGGTAGAGCACTTCCTTCGGGATGCCGTCGGTGGGGTGTTGTTCAGCGGCACGAACGACGTACTTCATACCATCATCGCGCGCCAGCTCGGGCTCTGACCGGGTGCGGCGTCCTTGGCGCCGGGCGAACCTCTTGGCCGATTGCAGCCGAACGGTCTGAGGGCAGGCGGGCTCTGAATGCCGCGTGTAGATCGACGCGCCCGGTGGTGGCGCGCGTCGCCCAACGGGAGCACGAGCGTGTCGGGCTTCGGTCTGTCCGGACATCAGGGGAGTCACCCCCGCAAAGGCTCACTCTTCGTCGTGCGCGAAGCCGCCATGGGCGATGAGATGCTTGGCCCGCAGGACTTCCGCGACGCTCCAGGCCTGCGCGACGCAGCCGCGCGGTGCGTGCGGCTTCTCCCCCTCGAAGATCTCGCTGACGGTTCCGAGGCAGGCATCGCCCAGATGCCCCATCAGCGGCTCCAGCATGCGAGTGGCATCCTGCCGTGCGGCATCGGCGAAATCGTGCACGCGGAGGTATGCCTCGATGAACGGGCCGATCAGCCACGCCCAGACGGTGCCCTGGTGATAGGCCTCGTCGCGTCGAAAGGCGTCGCCCTCATAGCGCCCGTGGTAGCGGGCATCCGTGGGGGACAGGGATCGCAAGCCGTACGGCGTGAGCAGGTGGGTCTGCGCCGCGGCCACGACGGCCTGCTGGCGATCGCGCGGCAGGGCCGAATGCGGCAGGCTGACGGCGAAGACCTGATTCGGGCGGATGCTGCTATCGATCTCTTTGTCCCGAACGCAGTCGAAGAGGCACCGTTCCCGCTCGTTCCAGTAGGTCGGCCCGAAGAACTGGCGGACCTTTTCGGCGAGGTCGCTGCATCGTCCCGCGAGGTCGGGGTTGATCACCGTGAGTCGCCGCGCGAGGATGCAGAGCGCGTTGTACCAAAGGGCGTTGATCTCCACGGGCTTGCCGTGTCGCGCGGTGAAGACGACGTCGCCGTGCTTGGCGTCCATCCATGTGATCTGGGTTTCGGGCGTGCCGCATCGGACGAGGCCGTCCTCGTCCACATGGGTCTCGAACGCCGTGCCCTCGAGAAACGCCTCCACGACGGCGGCACACGCCGGGCCCAAGACGCTGTCCCAGCACGACTCGTCGCAGCTGGCCGCGACGTACTGGTCGGCGGCATGCACGAACCAGAGGCTGGCGTCGATGCTGTTGTATTCGCATTCCTCGCCGTAGTCGCTGAAGCGGTTGGGAATGAGGCCGTCGCGCTGCTTCTCGGCGAAGGTGCGAAGCACCTCCTTGGCCTCGGGAAACCGCTCCGTCGTCAGCAGCAAACCCGGCAGCGCGATGAACGTATCGCGTCCCCAGTCCCCGAACCAGTGGTATCCCGCCAGAATCGTCGTGGACCGCTTGCCGCCCGCGCGGTTGCGCCGGACGACGAATTGGTCCGCGGCGTAGCTGAGCTCCCGGATCCCAAGATCACCCGATTCCGGGAGGGCCGGTGCCTGCGCGTCCGCCGCCATCCCTAGCAGGTTGTAGGCGTCGATCAGACTGGTTGCGTTGCCGACAATGGACCAGGTGATCTTTCCGCCGGGGCGGAGCCTCGTTCGCCACCAGCCGGGGCTGAAGAGGTCTTCGCCGCAGGCCTGACCGCGGCGGACCTCGACGCGGTAGAGGAAGTTGAACCACCAGTCCGCGTGCTGATCGTAGCGGATGACCTGCGCGGGCTCTTGGGCGTGCGGGATGATGGCCATCGAGATGTCCGGATCGAGCTTGTCGGCCAGCCACACGGCGCAGCGCGGGTCGCCGTCGATATCGAACGCCTCGCCCATCGGGCGGCGACGCAGGTCATGGAAGTCGCGACACGCGAGCAGCGGCAGGAAGTCGATGTGGACGGGTTGATCGCTTGTGCTCGCGATGCGGTATTCGATGCACACGACGGGGTGGCCGCGGAACATGATCACGCGCTTCACGAACTCCGTCTCGCCGATCTGGTAAGTGAATTGGACCCATGGCCTCGGTGGGGCGAGCGAGTAGTCGAACTCCTTGAGGTACCGATAGCCCTGGGGATGGATCGCGTGGTTGAACTCGAAATTGGCGAGCTCGACCTCGCCGTCGGGCAGAATGAGTTTCTCCAGCATCGTCGAGAGGAGAACGACGCGCTCGAGAGGCGGCCGCTTGGAGCTGACGAGCAGGCCGTGATAGCGCCGGGTGTTCGCGCCGATGACGGTGCTGCTCGCGTAGCCCCCGAGGCCGTTGGTGATCAGCCACTCGCGGCCGAGCAGGTCGTCGAGACTCCCCAGCAGCGCCTTGCAGTACGCCAGGGGACAGGCCTTGTCCGAGGTCACGTCTGACATGATACGCCTCGTGTCTCTTGGCTGGGTCGCGCGTCCACAAGGCAACCCGAGGGATTCGGTTGTACCGACGGACGCTATTCTCCGAACAGCGCCTCAACGAAGATCTGCGGGTCGAACGGTGCGATGTCTTCCGGCGTCTCGCCCAGGCCGACGAACTTGACCGGGATGTTCAGCTGATCCCGAATGCCCACGACGATGCCGCCCTTGGCCGAGCCGTCGAGCTTGGCCAGGTAGATCCCGGTGACCTTTGCGTGCTCGCTGAAGATCTTGGCCTGGTTGATTGCGTTCTGGCCGATGGTGCTGTCGAGCACGAGCAGGACTTCGTGGGGCGCGCCGGGAATCCGCTTCTCCACCACACGATGAATCTTGCCCAACTCGCGCATCAGGTGGTCTTGCGTGTGCAAACGCCCCGCCGTATCGACCAGCAGGACGTCGGCGTTGCGGGCGACGACGGCCTCACACGCGTCGTAGGCCACCGCGCCGGGGTCCGAGCCCTGCTGGTGCTTGACGATCTGCACGCCGATCCGCTCAGACCAGATGGTGAGCTGCTCCACGGCGGCGGCGCGGAAGGTGTCGCACGCGGCCAGGATGACCTTCTTGTCCTGCTGACACAGCCACCACGCCAGCTTCGCCACGCCGGTGGTCTTGCCGGAGCCGTTGATCCCCGTCATCAACACGACGGTCGGGCCGCCGGCGGCGTAGTTGAGCTGGCGGTCGGACGCGGGCCAATACGAGATGATTCGGTCCTTGAGGAAGGGGATGATCTCCTCGGCGTCGGTGATCTCGCCCGCCTTCCAGGCCTCGCGGACCTCCTCGATCAGGCGGAGGGTCGTGGAGGGACCCATATCGTCGGCGAGCATCGTCTCTTCGAGTTCGTCGAGGAGCTCATCGGAAATCTTGCCCTTGAGCAAGGAACGAAACCCGCCGCTGATCTTGTCACGGGTCTTGGCGAGGCCCTTCTTGAATCGATCAAACAGTCCCATCCAGGATGACTCTCACGCTTGGCCGGAATCAGCCTCTGCGCGGCCGATTCCGAGATCCTTCCGCACCGCGTCGAGCACGCCGTTGACGAAACCGGGCGACTCGAGGTCGCCGAATTCCTTGGCCAGCTCGATGGCTTCATCGATGACGACGGCGGGCGACGGGCCCGCCGGATCGATCAGCTCGAATACGCCCATCCGCAATACGCTTCGGTCGACCGGGGTCAGACGGTCGAGGGACCAGTGCTCGGCGCAGCGACGGATACGGTCATCGATGTCCGCGCGCCGGGTCCACGCGCCGTCGGTGAGATAATACGCGTACCTGCGAATTCCCTCGTCCGCTTCCGAGTCCGACAGAAACGAGCTCAGCTCCGATCGAAAACCGTCGCCCTGTATGTCCAGCTGGAATAGGGCCTGCATGGCCAGGACGCGAGCGGAGTGACGCGAATGCTTCGCCATGCCCTACTTCTTGGCCGGAGATCCCTTGATCTTCTCGAATAGGTTGACCATCTCGATGGCGGAGGCCGCCGCGTCGGCCCCCTTGTTGCCGGCCTTGGTGCCGGCGCGCTCGATGGCCTGCTCGATACTGTCCGTCGTCAAGACGCCGAAGACGATGGGGATGCCCGCATCGAGGCCGACCTGGGCCACCCCCTTACTGACCTCAGCCGCGATGTAGTCGAAATGCGGCGTGGCGCCACGGATCACGCAGCCCAGGCAGATGACCGCGTCGTACTTCCCACTGGCCGCAAGCTTCTTGGCCGTGAGTGGGATCTCAAACGAGCCGGGGACCCAGACCTCGGTGATCTTGTCCGGGTCGCCGCCGTGCCGCGTAATCGTATCAACCGCGGCGGAGACCAGCTTATTGGTAATGAACTCGTTGAAGCGACTGGCTACCAAGGCGAACTTCAGCCCCTTGGCCAGGAGCTCCCCGACGATCTGCTTGGGCATTTGCGGTTCTCCGTGCAGCCCTTCCCCGCGGATCAAAGGACCGTAACCTTCGTCATGACAGGATACGTATCGCGACTCCCGATTTCAACCTCGTTGCGAGGACGCCCCACGATTGGGCGCGGATACTCATTGACACCTCGACACATGGGGATCGCGCGGATTGCCGGCTGTGTGTTGCGGTGGGGAGTGGAAAACGGAATCTCTGCCGCCCAGCCCCCAACGGGGGCGAAGGAGTGTAGCCTAGGGCGAGCGCAGCGAGCCCCGGGAAGGGGGTAAGCCCCGACATTAGGGGCCACGGAGAGAATACTCTTGCTTTCGTGCTCCGTTGCGCACTTGACCAGGCAGCGTACTCGTCCGTATGGTTCGGGCGACACTGTGACCGCGCGCCACGGAACGGACGTGTATGCCGAATTCGAACGGAACAACCCAGAAGACCGAAGCTCGAGACGGCGCAAGCGGGCCTGCCGGCGTCTTGACGCGACACTGGCGTTGGGTACTCGTTGGCCTCTTTGGCTTGACGTTGGTCTTGCGGGCGATCTACGCGCTGGAGATCCGCGGCACGGCCATTCCGGAGCTATGGCGGGGTCGGCAAACAGACATGGCGTTCTTCGTCTCATGGGGCCGACTGATCGCCGAGGGTGACTGGCTTACGGACCGGGCGCTGCATCCCTACTTCTCGTGGCAGCGGGCGATCGGCACGGTGGAGGAGTGGAATCGCTGGTACGGCGGGAAGAGCTTCCATCAAGCCCCGCTATATCCCTATCTGCTTGCGTGCCTGTTCCGCTTCGTCAGCAACTCGGTCTGGTCGGCTTACGTGGTTCAGACGCTGGGCAGCGCCCTCGTGGTCGTGATGATCGCCGGCATTTCGCGTCGGGTGTTCGATCCGCTGACCGGATTGCTCGCGGGCCTCATCACGGCGTTCCAAGGAACGCTTCTCTTCTACGACTTCGTGGCGCTTCGCGCATCGCTAACGGTCCTCCTCCTTGTTTCCGCCGTGTGGTTCCTGAGGCAGGCGTCCAGCGGTACGAGCGTTTGGCGATGGTTGCCAGCCGGCGTGGTATTGGGCTTGGGCTTCCTCCTTCGGCCGAACGCGGCGCTGACGCTTGTCCTGGCCTTTCCGGCGGTGGGTATTCTCCTGTGGGGTCAGTGGCGACGGATCGCGCTAAGCGGCGCGCTCCTGGCACTGGGCTTCACATTGGCGATCGCTCCACTCGTCGTGCGGAACAGAGCGGTGGGCGTTCCGCCCCTGGGGGTCTCCGCGGTGGGGGCGACGACGTTCTACCTTGCCAACGCCAAGGGTGCCCCGGGAACGGGGTGGGGCATGATCGACGCCTTTCCCAAGGTCTTGCACGAGACGCAGGGGCGCTTCGGGAGCCTCGCGCGTGCGGCCTTCGCGTCGCACGGCGGAGTCGGAAGCTATCTCGACCTGATGCTGACAAAGCTAACGAGCACGTTTCACTACTTCGAGCGAAACAACAACGCCAATCTGTATTTCGCCGAGCACGCCAGCGTCCTGCTTCGATGGTTCACGATTCCGACCTGGCTCGTGCTTGCGTTCGGGCTGAGCGGCCTGGTGCTGACCCGCCGACGCTGGCGCGATCTTCTCTGGGTGTACGTGGGGGCGCTCGTTCCGCTGCTGTCGATTCTGCTCGTGTACCAGACGGCGCGATTTCGCCTGCCCCTCATTGTGATGATGACTCCCTTTGCCGCCGCGGCGTTGGTGTGGATGGTTCGGCATCGCCGTCAGGCCGTCGGGGCCTATGTCTTCACGGCCGTTGCCTGCATCGTAATCCGTTGGCCGAGCATGTCCGATCCGCCGCGAGTTCAACAGCGGGACTTCGCCGCCGCGGCGACGGTGTTGCAGCGGATCGGCCGGAACGAAGCCGCCATCGAAGCGGCCCGCCAAGGCGTCGCCCGCTTCGATTCGGACGTTCGCGCGTGGACCCGGCTGATCGTGACCTACGAACGAATCGGGGATGTGCAGAAGGCGCTAGAAGCCTGCCGGGAGGCACTCGCGAGGCTGCCGAAGCACGGAGAGCTGCATGCGACCAGGGCGCGGCTCCTGCTCAAGGCGGGAGAGGTTGCCCCCGCCATGGAGATCGCCCGACGCCTCCTTCAGGTGAGCCCCCGCTACGTGCCGGCGCTGGTGATCCTGTCTCAGGGCCTTCGCAAGCAAGGGAGCCCGGACAAGATCGCAGAGTCGGTTGAGCTGGCTCGACGGGCCGTGCAGATCGCCCCGCAGCGCCCCGCCAGCTACCGGGAACTGGCCGAGGCCCTTGCGGCTGCGAATCGGCGTGAGGATGCCTTGCACGTCATCGAGATAGGGCTCGCGAAGGCATCGCCGGTGGACCCCGGCCGGGCCGAATTGATCGCGTTGCGCGATCGACTCGAGGGAAAGAAGCAGGAAGCCCCGTAGGCCAGAGGCCTACTCCAGTCCTCGGACTCGAAGCCCGCGCCGGGCGAAGAGGAACTCCAGGATCACCTTCGTATAGAGCCGCGAAGGTGCGCGGGCTTGATGTCCTACAGTGCACCTGCAAGCGGCTTCTGTGGAGCTGCTTCTTGCGGGAATTAACGGACCCTTCTACATCGTCTCCCCAAAGTAATGGGATC
>CAZKCX010000203.1:0-2017 GCA_964550865.1 uncultured Planctomycetales bacterium | reverse complement strand
GTCCGGCGGCTGCTTGCACCGTCCTTTGACAGCAAGGACGCCATGTCTCCGTGGAGGTCGATGGCTCCCAAAGCCGTTTCTCACGGGGGAGATGCACCCAATCCGGCTAGGCACTCTTGCTCAGTACACCGCCCTGAGGTGCCTGGAAAGCAGGTGTTCCCGACAAGAGTGGGCGGGCATCGGGCAAATCCAGCGAAAGTCAGCCTCATGGTTCCCCGAAAATGCTAACGGTTCGCGGCATGCTGTAATCGAAACGGTGTGGCTGCAGAATGACGAACGGGACTTGATATGCCGCCCATCCGGATCCTCCTGGCGGAGGACAATCCCGACCATCAGGAGTTGGTTCAGCTCGCGCTCAACACCGGTCGATGTTGCGAATTCGAGACCGTGCGCTTTCAGCGCGAGTTCACTCAGGCCGTGCGGACAAGGACGTTCGACTGTGCCATCCTCGATTTTAACCTCGCGGACTGCTCCGCGACGGACCTGCTCCGCACGTTAGGGGAGGAGGGGATTCGCTGCCCCGCCCTGGTGATCTCGAGCAGCCAGGAACAGGCGGTGGTGATCGAAAGCCTCCGGAACGGCGGCGCAGACTTCATCCCCAAGGCGGAAGTCTTCCAGGGCGACATGCTGTGGCGTCGGATCGACCATGCCCTGGCCGCGCATCGCCGAACGGTGAAGGAACGTCGCCAGATCCGTCGTCGGATCGAGCAGCTCTCGCGGTTGGCGGAGACGGATCCGCTCACCGGCCTCTCGAACCGTCTGCATGTGAGCCGCTTGATGAATGACAGGCGATCGGCGAGCGACCGCCGAGGACCCACGTCGCTCCTGATGCTCGATCTGGACCATTTCAAGCGGATCAACGATACCTACGGACATCTCTTCGGCGATCAGGTGCTTCAGAGGATCGGCGACCTCCTCCGCGAATGCGCCGATCCCCGCGATACCACCTGTCGTTGGGGCGGAGAGGAATTCCTGATCCTGAAACCGGCGACCTCCTTGGCCGAGGCCTTGTTCTGGGCGGAGCGCCTTCGCGAAGCTGTCACCGGGCTACAGTTTCGATGTGACGGGGATCTCGTATCGGTTACCGTGAGCGTGGGGCTCGCCACGCGGGCTGAAGGCAACCTGGACGAGGCGCTTCTGCGCTCTTGTGACGAGGCCTTGTATCTTGCCAAGCGGACCGGCCGAGACCGCACGAGCACGGCGGAGATGGTGGACTTCCTCTCACGGGTCGACTCCCTTAGCCTTGCAGCCGAAGGCGACGTAGAACAGCGTCTGCGGCTCCTGCTCGATGCGTGCCGGGCTTACCTGGGTCCCACCCAGTACGAGCATCTCAGTAGCCACGCGGAGTTCGTCAGCCAGTTCGCGTCATGGCTGGGGGAAACGTTGTCAATGGAAAGGCAGGACCTGGAACGGATGCGTCTGGCCGGTCTGCTGCACGATCTCGGCAAGTACCTCATTCCGGAAACGGTCTTGGCCAAGCGGCAACCGCTGACGAACGAGGAGCGCTTGCTTTTGCAGCGCCACGCATCGGACGGCGCGGACATGTGTCGGCATCTCGGGGCCGACGAGCACATCGCCGCATTGATCCGGCAACATCACCTTCGCTTTGAGGGCCTTGGCCGTCACGGGCAGGGGGGTGACCCACGGATTCCGCTCGGCGCCAGAATCCTGGCCGTCGCGGATGCCTTTGTGTGCATGACGTCCCACCGACCCTACCAACGCGCCCGCTCCTTCACCGGCGCGGTGCGCGAGCTTCAGCGCTGCAAGGGGACGCAGTTCGACCCCGCCATTGTCGATGCCGTGCCCCGGGCGCTTGTGTCGAGAGCTCCGTTGCTTCAGGAGCACATCGATTCAGACTCGAAGGTTCCCATCTGCTAAGGCACCGCCTGTGGAAGCCCAATGCAGCGGCTCTCATCGCACGGGCGAGAAAGGGCTCCGGGTCAGTAACGCTTTCGGTCCCATTAGCCCAAGTTTGACACCTTGTGTTGTAAGTCCTTGGGGCGACAGGGTGCGCGCG
>CAZKCX010000202.1:0-10152 GCA_964550865.1 uncultured Planctomycetales bacterium | reverse complement strand
GAGCGGGGCAAGCACGTGTTCGTCGTGCAACCGCCCAACGATAGCTACTGGATCACGTGCGAGACGCTGACCGAGGCCCGGGCGGCCGGGTGCGGTCGGATCGACCTCGACACGCCGTTGCCCGGGGAAGGCGGTGAGTCATGAGGCCCGAACCGATGGAGCTCGAGGAACTTGGCCCGGACGGCGAGCTGTTGCGGCCGACGGATGCGACTGCGGGGGACTTTGCGGTTGTCCGGGTGACGCCCACCCGATCACAGACGATTGAATCCGGGCTGTCGGAAGAGATCGCCCGACTGCAGGCTGAACATTATCGGGCAACGGCGGCAGACGGCCCCTGTGGGTCGGGGTATGCAGTCTATGACATAGAAAGGCAGAGCAATGAGAGGCAAGATTGACTTGGGCGGGAATCTCTGTGGGTTCGCAGTCGTCCGTGCCGGATCGGATGGCACGAAAACCACTGTAATTGGCGGGCTTAGCGAACGCGAAGCGAGGAAGATCCTTGCCGATTTCCGACGGACTTCTCCGGACCCGGGCAGCTATGACATAGGGCGCCCGCAATCACCGGCGCGGTCGAAACGTCGTGGACGGTTGGGGACACTGGCCTGTGGGAGGTAGCAATGTTTCGCGGAGTGTGGAACCTGTTCAAGCTGTTATGTGTGGCCTTCGCCATATTGATTGCCCTACTCATGGTCATTGTGGCGAGCGCGGCGGAGTAATTGGAGAAAGCTATGGCACCACTAAGAGAGTTCAAGATTGGCAGACGAATTGTTCGCTATCCCGTGCAGTGTCGAAGCTGTGTATGGTTCACCGCATTGGGCCCGCGCGTTGGCCGATGCGAGGCACAGTTGAGCGCCGGCTCTGGGCGGTCGGCGGTGCAAGCCGCCGCCGACGACTGTTGCTATCTGCACGAGCTGCACCCCGCCGCGAAAGCCCAGTTGGCAGAGCAGAGCGAATCCTCTGAGGCAGACACCGATGCAAAGGCGACGGCGGATATCGCTTGAATAGAGCGATTCTAAGGGCCTCTATGAAGCGGTGCCACCTTGGGTACGGGAGCGTATGGCAAATCGTCACAGATGCCGTCTCACGGCCTCTGGCGGCAGTGCAAGATAGGAGCAGAAATTATGAGTGGATTAAACGAGGTAATCGACGACGTGCAGGCTCAGCGGCAGGCGGTGGTCGATGCCGAGCGCGAGCACCGCGAGGCATTGCTGCGAACCTACCGGCTCGGGCTGCGCGACCCCGAGGCTGTGGACCGCGACGAGTTGTCCCAGGCCATCGCCGAGTTGGGCTTCAGCCCCGAGCAGGTTCGGGCCGACCGAGACGCATTTCAGCGCGCGGGCCGGCTAGAAGCGGTGATCGCCGAGAGGGGCCAGCGGATAGAGGAATTTCAGGCAGCATCGAATGCCGTCGATGAGTGCGTTGGCCGACATTCCCGCGAGTTGGCGGACGTGAGGGGTCGGTACAGCTTGGCACGGCAAAAGGCTGAACAGGCCGCCAAAGCCGCCACCTCGCTCCGGCGGATCCAAACCGCACACCCTCACCTTTTCGCGGGTGACGAACGATGACTTCCACGAGGCGGGGCACGCGTGGTGCCCCGGCGGCGGGTCGGGTCAGCCAGGCCCGGCCCGCTCTTATATATTTGCGCCGAATGGACTTAGAGCGGGTCCTTTCTCGGGGGTAACGGGGGTACGCCGTTACTTGCCCGCACGTTTCATGAGAATTTACCCCCAGGGAAATAGGGGTCATTGCATAGGGGTCATTGCCTATGGAACGCTGGGGGGCGATTACATAGGATGCATCGGGTAGACGGTTCGCGACCGTCGCAGCGGTCTCGGGGCTCGGCTCGCCACCTTCCGGCCGGGCCTGAGATCGCGCCCGAAGGAAGGTGGATCATGCCAACAGACGACGATACCAAGCAAGACCATGCAAAGCAGGCTCGCGAACTGGCCCAGTACTGCCGGGAGGTTTCAGAAACTGACGGCCAGCGCTATTTGGTCAATCGCGCAGTCGAACTCATTCTTAGCGCGCATTTCGATGGGCACCTGGAGGACATCGACGGGCTCGAAGAGCTTGTTGCATTCCACTATGGCAGTCCAGATGCACAAAACGAGCCTCCAGAGCGGCGCGCCTATTACTTCATCCAAGACATTCTCCGGAGCGACCTCGGTCTTGCACGGTACGAATTTGGATCGCTGCCGATCAAAGAAATCCTGTCTGCCCGGGCGAAAGGCATTCGCTGGACGTTGGAGGAATACGAGCGCTGGAAGGCGGCTGATTCTTGGTTTGGCACAAAGGCGCTGGCATCGGTGTTGGACACCATCGCCGACCGACTGGCGGAAGGCGAACAGCCAAAGGCCGACGATCAGCAAGGACCAGCACTCACGCGCCCCGAGCTTGCGGTCATAAAGGGCTTGAGTGAATCCGGCGGAGATATGCTGGTCACGGTCAGCGCGCTTGTGGAGGCCCTATCGAGAGGCGATTATCCCGTCGGCGAATCGACCGCCAAGGAAGCCATCCGCCATCTCATCGAACTGGGCTATGTCGAACGACCCGAGGGACCCAAGAAGGGAGCGCGCCTCACCATGAAGGGCCGTCGACGTGCGGCAAAGATTGTCCATCTTTAACCCTCCCGCATCCGTAATCCGTCCGATCGTGTCTTAGACTTCAGGCATGGTCACAAGAGAACTGCCACAACGAGCACTCCCGTTGTCCCAGGCGGCTAGGTGTCTCCGCGTCCCTTCGGGCTGGCTCCGCGAAGAGATCCAAGCAGGGCGACTGCCCGGACTGAAGGCGGGACGGTCGATCCTGGTTCACGTTCCGACGGTGGCGGAGATCCTGACGGAGCGCGCCCGGGCGGCGGGGGGCGGGTCGTGAACGAGCTATTCTACAAAGTCCCGGCCGATCTGGCGGTACGAAGAGACATATCTCCGTCGGCGAAGCTGGTGTTCGCCTACGTCCGCCAGTGGCAGGGAACGAATGAGTGGTGCTTCCGTCGGATTCGGGAGTTGTGCGAAGACCTTGGCATGTACAACGGGATGGTTAGGAAGGCGATATCCGACCTCGAATCTTGCGGCGAACTGATTGTTGACCGAACCCGAAGTCCTCACCACTACAGCATCGCGAAAACCGAACCTGGCGGTTCGAAAACCGCACCAGGCGATGCGGAAACCGCGCCAAGGATTGGGGGGCTTCCTGGTTCGAAAACCGCATCACGAAAAGTCGAAAACCGCACCGCTGGCGGTTCGAAAACCGCACCACTTAATAGAGTAGAAGAGAGTAGTAAGAGAAAGGCCTGCGCGAAGCGGAAGCCTAAGGCCTCCGATCCGGAGATTCCGGCCGAGCTCGACACCGAGGCTTTTCGTTCGAGCTGGAGTGACTGGCAGGCTTACCGCGCCGAGACCAAGAAGAAGCTCACCCCGAGCACCATCACTCGGCAACTGAAGAAGCTGGCGGCAATGGGCCCCGACGCGGCCGTCGCTAGTATCGAGCAGAGCATAGAGCGCGGATGGCAGGGACTCTTCGAACCCAAGGCCGACGGCGGCGGCAACGGCGGAATCCAGCCGGGCAAGGTCGTCGACGGCAAAGGTCGTTGGATTTCAGGTATGTGGGTCTACGACGCACCTGCCCAAAGAGATCTCACGGCGGCGGAGGAAAAGTTGCTATGGGGGGATAGGCCCGAATGACCGACGCCACGCTTGACAATCTCCGACGCGACCGCGCCGCGCTCGAGGCGGAATTGACCGAAGCGGACGGCACCATCAAGGGCACGACCGTCAAGTGTCCGTTCCACGATGACTGCAACGCTTCCGCTCAAATCTACCAAGCCGATGACGGTGCTTGGCGGCTCAAGTGCCACGCGTCCACGTGCGGCTTCTCCGGCGACTTATTTGACGTGCGGGCCCAGCGTACCGGCAAACCCCTTGCGGACGTCCTGCGCGATGCCAGGGGCATTGTCGGCGATCCTGGCGGGGGCAGGCCGACGAAGGCGACCGACACCCCGAAGGTGTACCCGTCGGTCGATGCAATTCGCGATTCACTGCGCGGATGCGAGGCGGTCTACACCTACGCCGATCCTGACACCGGCAGGCCCGACCTGATCGTCTTCCGTCTGCGGCGCGACGGCGGCAAGAGCTTTATGCAGGCCCGACCCGAGGGCGACGGCTTCGTCCTCAAGGCGCCGCCGAAGCTCTGGCCGATCTACAACCGGCGACGAATTCAAGATGCATCCGAAGTCGTCGTCGTCGAAGGCGAGAAGGATGTACACGCACTGCACGAAATCGGCATCGTCGCAGCGACAAGCCCAGCGGGTGCGGGCAAGGCGGGCTCGGCTGATTGGACTCCTCTTGCGGGGAAGGTGGTCTTCTTATGGCCGGACAGCGACGAACCCGGCCTCAAGCACATGAAGGACGTGGCGAAGGTCCTAGAAGGCCTCTCACCACCATGCGACGTTCATTGGATCGATCCGGGCACGTTGGACCTGCCCGAGAAGGGCGACGCCAGCGACTTCCTCGATGGCCTCGCCGATTGCAGCGTGGACGAGAAGTGTTGGGCGGTTCGAGACGTACTCGGGAACGCCGAACCCCTCGGCGTGTCATCCGAGCTGGCCGACGTGTTGGAGCAGACGATCACCGGCCAGCGAACGGCAATTCCGTGGCCTTGGGCGGAAGTCTCTCGCCTAAGCAAAGCACTGCTCCCCGGGACCGTGACCCTCATCTGCGGCGACGCGGGCTCGGGAAAATCGTTCTTGCTTCTGCAGGCGGCGGCACATTGGCACCAACAAGGTGTGCCGATTGCCGTGTACGAGCTTGAAGAAGATCGCGCGTACCACCTGAATCGGGCACTGGCACAGGCGGACGAGAACTCAAACCTTCTCGATGACGATTGGGTCAGAGCAAATCCGGAAGAAGCACGCCGAGTATTCGAGCGGCATAAGGGGTTCCTCGATGGATTTGGGCGGACCATCTGGGCGGCACGGGAGGAGCAAGTCGCGCTAGACGAGCTCGCCGAATGGGCCGAGGCGCTGGCCAAGTCCGGATGCCGAGTGATCTGCATCGACCCCGTCACGGCGGCGGCGCAGTCGCGGGAGCCGTGGGTTGCAGACGCGGCGTTCCTCGCACGCGTGAAGACCATCACACGCGAAACCAACACCAGTGTAATACTCGTGACACACCCGAAGAAGGGACGGAAGAACGCGCTTGGTCTTGATGAGTTGGCCGGCGGCGCAGCATACGCACGCTTCAGTCAATGCATTCTGTGGTTGCAGCGCCACGACGTGCCGAAGGAAGTGATTGTCCGTAGGTCATTCGGCGACGCGGCGGTCACGGTCAATCGGTCACTGCACATTGTGAAATCTCGGAACGGATTCGGTGGGGGCTTGTCGCTGGGCTTTGACTTCGACGGCGGGAATCTTCTCTTCGCCGAGCAGGGTGTCATACGAAAGGATTCATGACGTGAACACAGAAGAAATAACACCCGGCAAAGTAACGCGCTGGTGGCGGTCTGCCAGCCCGTCGGACCGACGCATGATGATGTCCGTGCTCTTGGCCCTGGCGGTCCTGTATCCGATCCAGCGCTTGGGCGATTCGCTGGCGGTCCTCTGGACGCGGGCCTTTGATGAGATGATCCGCGCGGCCGAAACGGACGCCGGGCCGATCGACGTGATGGAAGACGTGGAGGATTTAGGCAATGTCTGATGGAGCAGCTACGGCACAGAAACTTCTCACGAACCGAGATGCGATGCAGCAGCTCGGCGTGAGCGACGGCACCCTGCGAGCCTTGCGGAAACGTGGCTTGCTACCGTTCAGGAAGATCGGCGCGCAAGTCCGCTACACCCAGGCCGATCTTGACGAATTCATCGAACGGAGCAGGAATCCGGTTGACTGATATCAAGAGCTGGTGTATAGTAGGGGCATCATGCTTCCGAAACTGACGAGCGAGATCAAGCGGGCGATGCTCGAATGCGGCGAGACGCGGCAATCGATCTGCCGGGCGACGGGCCTAGACCCGGCCGCGCTGTCTCGATTCGCCAACGGCAAGTTAGGGCTGTCCGTTGAGAGCATCGAGAAGCTGGCCGATCACCTCGGTCTTGAGATCATCGTCCGCCCGAAGCGGAGAAAGGCAGAGACTCGTGGCAAGCATCGCAAGACAAGCTGACGGGCGAGCGCGAATCCTGTTCATCGAACCCGACGGTAAGCGGCGGACGATCTACCTGGATGCGAAGCTGGCCAGGGATGCCGAGTCGACCCGGCGGCACATCGAGAACATCCTATCGGCCAGGGCCACGGATGACGCCCCTGCCGTTCGTACGGCGCAGTGGTTGGCCGATCTGCCGGAAGCCCAGCCGAAGTTACACGCAAAGCTCGTGAAGGTCGGCTTGGCCCAGCCACATCGCCAGCGGGCGCTCGGCGGGTTCATCGACACCTACATTGAACGCCGATCCGATGTAAAGCCAACGACTCGTCTCGTCTATCATCGCGTGCGAGGCTACTTGGTGGACTACTTCGGGGCCGACAAGCCTCTCCGCGAAATCACGCCGGGTGATGCGGATGCCTGGCGGCTGTGGCTCATCGAGAAGGGGCTTGCGGACAATACCATCCGCCGAAGCTGTGGGATCGCGAAGCAGTACGCCACGGCGGCCGTGAGGCAACGGCTGATTCCCTCGAACCCGTTCGGCGACCTCGTGGCGGCCATCAAGGCGAATCCGAAGCGCTACTACTTCGTGACCCGTGAGGAGTCGCAACGCGTTCTCGATGCGTGTCCGGACGCGGAATGGCGACTACTGTTCGCGCTGGCCAGATACGGCGGCCTGCGGGTCCCGTCCGAAGCCCTACGGCTACGCTGGGCGGACATCGACTGGGAGGGCGAGCGGTTCACCGTCCCCAGCCCCAAGACTGAACACCACGAGGGGCACGAGTCCCGCGTGGTGCCGCTCTTCCCCGAGCTGGCGGGCTTCCTGCGAGACGCCTTCGAGCTGGCGGCGGACGGTGCCGAATTCTGCATCATGAGGTATCGCGACACGGCGATGAACCTTCGGACCAAGCTACAGCGGATCATCCGCCAAGCTGGCCTTGAGGGGTGGCCGAAGCTGTGGCAGAACCTTCGGTCGACACGGGAGACCGAGCTGTGCGACATCTTCCCCGCCCACGTCGCATCGGCCTGGATCGGAAACAGCGTCCCCGTTGCGATGAAGCACTACTTGCAAGTGACGGAGGATCACTTCGCCGAGGCCTCTCAGAAAACAGCGCAGAAAACAGCGCACCAATCCCCGACAACGGGCCACAACGGCCAACAAGCGGAAATCGACGCCGAAAACGGGTCTGCCGTAAGTGCTGATGATTGCGGGGAATTGACGGCGGATGCGGTCGGTTGCGGGTCTTCGATTGACGTAACTACTGGGCGATACTGGACTTGAACCAGTGACCTCCTGCGTGTCGAGCAGGCGCTCTAGCCAACTGAGCTAATCGCCCTCTGACAACTTCCGGGCAGCGGTCTGCCAGTCACTCGGCCTTTGCCGTCGGAAGGCCCCAGAGCCGAGGGGCATGCGGCATACGATCCAGCGGGAACCGACCGGTGACGTTGTCAACCCGTTGCCCTAGCAAGTTCCTCATTTTATCAACTACGCGTCCGATGTCCAGACCACCGACGCCCAGATTCGAACGTCGGTTGCAGAACGTATCAGGCGGGGCGAAGGGAACCACAGGAAAGGGGTATGCATGCCGCTCGATCCGCAAGCGCGCCGGATGGTGACCAGGGATGAAGCGGCTTCAGCGGCGGAACCCCTGGTTTCAGGCACCCCACAAGGACACGCCGCAGCGGAGCGTGGGAGGTTCGTCCTCCCCGACGTACCGCGTCTCATCGTCGCATTGCATGCCCATCTGCCTATCGCTGGTAGATCGGCAGGTAGCAGTACTTGACCGCGAGCGCCAGGACCATCATGGAGGTGCTGAAGGTCGGACCCGCCTGCCGATAGACCACGGGCCACGAGCCGTCGGCGTTCTGGTTGGCCAGCGCGAGCCGCTCGAACGTGGACTGCCAGGCCTGCCAGTACTTTCCGCCGAGTTGCCACATCGCCTGCGAGAAGTAGTACACCGCGTAGTGGAAGTGCCCGCCGCCGTATTTGTTGAACAGGTGCTTGAGCAACCATTCGCCGGACGCCAACGCCTCCGGATGAAACCGCTTGCCGGACTCCACGAGCAAGTGATAGCCGGCGATCTGGAGACAGAGCACACCGGTGGACGTCATGGCGACGCTCGGTCCGCGACCGGGCTGATAGCTGAATCCTCCGCCCTTGGCATAGCTCCGTTTGACGTAGCCGATGGCGTCGTTGATCGCCTCGACGGGCACCACGGCCCCCGCGTTCTTGGCGGCCTTGAGGGCCATGAGCTGCCAGCCCGTCACCGACAGATCGCTGTCCTTGCTGGTGTGCTGATAGCGCCATCCGCCGCGAAAGCGCGAGTTGGCCTGCTTGATGCGCTGTGCGTCGAGGATGAGCTTTACGGCCTGCGCGAGGACCTCGCGGACCTTCCGCTCGCGCTCCCCGGAGGTCATGCCCACGACCTCGGAGAGCATCAGCGTGCTGATGCCGTGCGAGTACATCGGCCCGCCGCCCTGCGTGAAGATCAACCCGTTGTTGCGCTGCCGGCCGACTACGAAGTCGACGCTGCGGTTGACCACCTCTCCGTACGGTCCTTCGTCCGGCACGTGCCCCTTCGCCAGGAAGGCCATCGTGGCAAGACTCACCACGGCCGTGTTGCTGCCGAAGCCCGGACCCCACGAGCCATCCGGTTTCTGTGTGGCCGCCAGGTAAGCGAGCGCCTTCTCGATGGCCAGATCGATCTCGCGGTCCAGGTCCCGTTTTGCGGCGAGCGGGGGCGTCCCCCGGGCGAGCGAGCTCTGCTCGGCCTGCAACGCCGCGGTGCCGAACGAGCCGCTAAGGATCGCGATGTAGACCAGCATACGACGGGCCACGGGAAACGAACTCCACGATGCGACGCGCTACGATGTCGGCAGATAGATCGGCATGCCCATCAGCGGCCAGACGGTCAAGACGAAGATCAGTACGACCGCCATCAGGAGCAGGCTCGCCGGGATGCCGGCCAGGAAGAACTCACTGGACTTGAACTGCTTGCTTCCGTAGGCGATCGCGTTGGGGGCGGCACCCACCAGGAACAAGAAGGGCATGCCCGCCACCGTCAGGGCGCAGAACAGAATGACGTCCGGCGCGACATGAAGGTATCGGCCGAGCACGAGGCCGACCGGCAGGCAGATCGCAATGGCCGCCACGTTCATGATGAGGTTCGTCATGATGAGCACGAAGAAGGTGATCGCCATGATGAAGACCAGGGCCGGCGCGTCTTGAAACATCACGAGCCACTGCACGGCCAGCCAATTCGCCGCGCCGGTTTGCCACAAGCAGAAGCCGATGCTCATCGCCCCGCCGAAGAGCAAAATGATGTTCCAGGGGATGTCCTCCAGATCGTCGATGTCGAGCACCTTGAACAAGAAGAACAAGATCGTCGCGACCAGGATGATCGCGCTCTTGTTCAGGGGCTTGAGCCAGGGCACGAAGGATCGCATGCTAAGCGCCAGCACCACCGCGCCCACAATGACGATGGTCAGGATTTCCGCCTTCTTCATCGGTCCCAGACGCGCGTACAGACCCTTCGCCCGCTCCCGCAGCCCGGGAATGGTCTTGTGCTCCGGACGGAAGAAGACCATGAAGAATCCCCACAGCAGGAAGGTCATCACCCAGCCCATGGGGAGTAGATAGTACGTATACTGGAAGAAGGTGATCTCCTCCCCGACGATGTCCTTGTAGAAGCCGATCGCGACCGCGCCTCGCGCCGCACCGAGCAGCGTGACGATGCTGCCCGCCCCCGCGACGAATGCCATGCCGATAAAGAGGCCTTTGCCGAACTTCGTGGGTTTCTCCTCTTCGTCGTAGAGCGAGTAGATGGCCATCAGGAGTGGGAACACCGCGGCCGCGACGGCCGTATGCGCCATGATGTGCGCCATCAGTGCCGTCATGAGGAACGAGCCGAGGTAGATCATGCTCGTCCGCTCGCCGACGAGGGCGAGCATCTTGTAGGCCATCCGCTGGGTCAGGCCCGTCTTGCTGAACGCCATCCCGATCACGATGGAGCCAAAGATGAA
>CAZKCX010000201.1:0-10155 GCA_964550865.1 uncultured Planctomycetales bacterium | reverse complement strand
GACCTGATCAGCAAGCGATCCAAGCTCGCCGGCAAGAACGCACGCAAGGACGTCCACGGCGATCGAGGCCGCGACCCGATGATCCGGATCTACACAAACACGGCGCACGAGGGCCTGGGCTGCTGTCGCGCGAGCAAGCAGCGCCTCGCCAAGCTGCTCGGCGGGGACCCCTTTGCGTTCTTCCGAGCCGCGCCGCCTCGCTTCGAGAGTCCGCTCGGCTCGCAGACCATGGCGCTGTGGGATCTCGCGGGCAAGGTCCTCGGCAAGCCAGTGTACGAACTCCTGGGCAACAAGGGACCCGAGTGCGTACCCGTCTACGACGGGTCCATCTACTTCATGGACCTGCTGCCGCAGTATGCCGCCGCGTGGAAGGACCGCCTCCGCGAGGAGATCGACATGGGTCTGGCGATCGGGCATCGGGCCTTCAAGGTCAAGATCGGTCGAGGCCACAAGTGGATGCCCGGCGAGGAGGGCTTCGCGCGGGATCTTGCGGTCCTCGACATCATCCGCGCGCACGCCGGCGAGGACATCACGATCGGCGTCGATTCGAACGACGGATACGACCTGGATCGCTGCAAGCGATTGTTGGCCGAGCGACCGCGTAACGACATCGCGTTCGTCGAGGAGCAGTTCCCGGAGGACGTGGGCAAGTACAAGGAATTGCAGCGATTCATCCGTGAGCGGAAGCTGAAGACGCTGATCGCCGACGGCGAGAACTGGGCCCGGGCGTCGCAGTGCAGGCCCTTCGTGGAGGCCAATGTGATCGACGTCCTCCAGGCGGACATGCGGCGGTTGGGGTTCGAGGGAATCGCGGAGGAGGCCTCCATCGGCCGTGCCCACGGCTGCCGGGTCGCGCCGCACAACTGGGGCTCGCTGATCGGCTACTACATGCAGCTCCACACGGGTCGGGCCCTGAACAACTTCTACATGGCCGAGCACGACCCGTTGTCCACGACGCTGATCCTTGCCGACGGCTACGCCGTGAAGGATGGAACGTCCACCGTCCCGAACGCGCCCGGCATGGGGCTCAAGGTCGACGAGAGGGGGTTCCGGGATGTCCGTCCGAACTTCGACGTGAAGGCGTAGGCGCCCAGCCAGTGCTGCGTTGCGGGAGTGCCACGAGGTCTTGCCCGAGCCGCCGGATTCATACGGCGCGGCCGCGCGGCATGAATGCCGCGGCTCGATCGGCTGCAAAGGAGCGCGCGCGCGAATTCGTTTCGTATCGCGCGCTACGACGCCAGGGCGTGGTGCATCAGGCTGAGCTTCTCGAAGAGGCGGGCCCGGCGGGGGTCGGACGGCTCCACCACGTCGCAGCAGAACAGCAGGCCGTCGTTCTGGGCCTGGCTTCGGATGCGGTTCAGCAGGAGCTCGAGGCGGCGGTTGACCTCGTCGAGCACGCCGTTTTGGGCGCCGACGCCGGTGTTAAGCACGATGACGTCGCCTTCGACCAGCCCCTGGTACTCGGGCTGGAGCTGGATCCGCGAGGCGATCTCGACGCCGATGGGCGAGTCGAGGAACCGCCGCAGGTCGATCTCGTCGACCTCGACCGGGCCGTCCGCCGGCCGATCCCATGACCATCCGCCGGCGGGCTTGTCCGCCATGAAGCCCGTCTCCTGCTCGATCTGGTCCTCGTCGAAGAGCCCGAAGATCTCCGTGGCAAACGACGCGGTATCCTCCATGACCTTTCGCAGGGCGGTCGCCGCCTGCTCGGGCGTTCGGAAGACGTCGTAGACGTCACCGGGGGCGGGCATGACGAAGATGCGACGGTCGTACGGATAGGCATAGCGGAGGCAGGGATCGCCGTCACCCTCGATCATGACGATATTGGGGTGTCCCACGAGGGGCAGATTCCGAATGGCGTCGTCGATGATTTCACCAGACCGATCGGGTTCGTACTCGACGCGACGGGTGCTCGCCAGCTCGGGGTCGCCGGACTTTTGGACCAGTTGCAGATGAGGACGATCCGAGACGCATCGGGCGACGACGCGGAGATGATGGGGCCGTTGCACCATGGCCTCCCGCGCCATCATGCGGATGAGCGACGTCTTTCCCGCGCCGCGCGGACCGGAAACGAAGATCACCTTGGGGTGTATCACCGGTTGCCTCCAAAATCACCATCCATGCGGAGAGGAAAGGGGCTCGTTCTCCCCCGAGCCAAAGAGCATTTGACGTGTTCCGCCTGTCCTCTGTACCACCACTTCTATCATAGTCACGTCCACGCCGAATGGCCACCAATCCCCCGCACATTCCTCTCGAGGCGAGCCCGGGGACGCCCGTGCCGCCACAACTCGTTTCATGGCAAACATTTGCGTGCTAGTACTGTGTTTCACAAGTGGTGCGACTATGGCAGTGTTCATGTATGCCGCGGTTGCTGCTCGAGCCGCGGCATTCATGCCGCGCGGCCGCGCCGGATGAATCCGGCGGCTCGGGCATATCGTCGCGATACTTCTGAAATGCAGTACTAGGTATTGGCGGGTCGAGCGAGGAGGTTGCCCGCGATTGCCCACGCCGCGTCCACGCAGGGCTGATGATCAGGTCTCGGGAAGGTTCGGCTTGCCGTCGAGCTCCCAGTCCTCGTTCAGCCGGAGGAAGAGGTTGTCGGTCTTGTTGGGGTCGTCGGGATACGGCACCAGTTCATTGTGGCCGTCCGGGTATAGCAGATTGACCCTCCCGTAGTGATGGTCGGAGAAGGTCGGGACGTCCGCGATCCCGCTGGCGGCATTGCCGCCGGCGATGTAGCTGGTCGCCGCGTTGGGCTCGTCCGTCTGGCCGCCCTGGGCGTCGCCGAGGATGGGCACTTGGGGCGGGATTGCGTCGATGGTCGCGCTCTTCGTCGGCGAGGGATCGGACTTCGCGTAGGCCCAGCCCGGGAGGTACACGCGGTAGTGGCCGGTGTGATTCGCCTCTTTGCCCCGGGCGGGGCAGTTGAAGTAGTAGAAGTGAAACCGTCCGACGTTGTCGGTGTTGCGCTGAATGGGGAACGGTTCGTCCGGGTCGCCCTGGGGTTTGTAGTGGTAGTTCTGTTCGCAGAGCAGCTCGGCCCATCCCCACTTCTCGGCCTCGCCGTCCGGGTTGAACTCGGCGACGGGGAGTTGGCTGCCGTGGTTGTTGGCGTAGACGGTGAGCCCGAGCCCGTAGTCGTGGAGCCGCGCCCCACACGCGGCGGCCTTCGCCTGCGCCCGGGCCCGAGACAATGACGGCGTGAGGATCGAGATCAACAGGCTGATGATGGCCACCACCGTCAACAGCTCGATGAGCGTGAAGGCATACGTCGTCCTGCGGGCTCTCATACTTGGCTCCTGGCACGTTTCCCCGTACGGTTCGCGCAATCGAACCGGGCGCCTCTATAGGATCATACGAATGCGATCGGCCAAAGGCAAAGTGGTGATCGGGCATTATCGGACGCTTTTCTGACGGACGGGGGTTCACGCCCTCCTGCTTTGGCTATGCGGCGCAGGGGGACGGCCTTCAGGCGATGCCGTCGAAGAGCACCCCGCCGACGCGAATGACGGTCGCGCCTTCCTCGATGGCGACCTCGAAGTCTTGGGACATGCCCATGGAGAGATGCTTGAATTCCGGGCCGGCGAGCTTCTCGCCTGCGATTTCCTCGAAGAGCTCGCGCGTTCGGGCGAAGACGGGGCGGGTCTTCTCGGCCTTGTCCACGAGCGGCGCCATGGTCATCAGGCCGATGACGCGGATGTTGGATAGCGTCCGGATCTGCTCGACCAGGTGCGTGGCGGCCCCGACGGCCACGCCGGACTTGCTCTTCTCGCCGCTGGCGTTGACCTGGAGGAACACGTCGATGCTCCGCCCGGTCTTGGCTGTCTGATTGTTCAGCTCCTCCGCCAGGCGCAGGCTGTCCAGGCTGTGCAGCCAGTAGGTCTGCGGCAATACGGCCTTGACCTTGTTGCGCTGAAGATGACCGATCATGTGCCATCGCGGCAGGTCTTCCGCGGCGTTGCCGTCCTCGCCTTCCTGCGGGGAAGAGGGGGTTTCTTTGTTTTCGGGCGACGGCACGGTCGCGCCCAGCTCTTCGGCACGGGCGGTGAGCTGCTTCACGCGGTTCTCGCCGAAGTCACGATGTCCCAGGTCCATCAGCTTGCGGATGACCTTCACGTCGACGGTCTTGGTCACGGCGACGGTCGTGACGGTGTCCGAGCGTCGGGCCGTCCTCGCCGCCGACTCCGCGACGCGATCCAAGAGGCGGTAGTAGTTGTCCTTGAGCTTGCGCGACATCGTCATCCTTGCGATTGCTGAAACTCCTTCGGTAGCGCGGGGGTGGCTCCGGGTCGAGAAGCCACGTAGGCCCCTGCGCGATTCGCGAAGTCGGCCACCTCGTCGAGGGGGCGCCTTCGCAGCCATGCGTCCGCCATTGCCGCGGTGAAGGCGTCACCGGCACCGACGCTGTCGGCCACGTCCACCTTCACTCCCGAAACGTCCGCCGTTTCTCCGTCTGCGATCAACATCGCTCCCCGATGCCCGCGTGTGACGGCCAACAGATCCAAACCGTACTTCTCGAGCAACGATCGGGCGAAGCCCGCGTCGTCGGCGTCCGGAGGCACCAGGGACAGCCCTTTGAGCACGTCCAGCTCATCGTCGTTGAGCTTGGCGATCTGGCTGATCCGCAGGCCCGCCTCGATGATCTCCCGCGACCAGTACTCCTGGCGCAGGTTGATGTCGAAGACCTTCGTGGCCCGGGTTTGCCTGAGGAGCAGCTCCATGGTCGACCGTGTCGTCTCGCTCCGCTGGGCCAGCGTCCCGAAACAGACCACATCGGCGGGGCGGACGCGCTCGATCAGGTCGGGAGTGGGGACCAGTCGATCCCACGCGACGTTCGGCGTGATGATGAAGTCATGGGCCCCGTTCGGCCTTGCCACGACTTGAACCGTTCCCGTCGGGTGCACCCCGTCGCGCTGAATGCCGTCGGTCGAGAGGCCGTGCCCGGACAGGTCCTGTAGGATCCGCTGGCCGAGCTCATCCTGCCCGACGCGGCTGACCACCAACCCTTCGTGGCCAAGCCGATGGGCGTGGAAGGCGAAGTTCGCAGGCGCCCCGCCCAGCAGCTTCGTGCCGTCCGGGAAGATGTCCCAGAGAACCTCACCCAATCCGATCATCAACGCCATCGAACCCGCCACTCGCCCGAGGAGTTCCGTGGAGACAGACTCAGATCGATATTAGACCGCCGGGATTGAACGATGTCCAGCCGGAGCGGATTCGGTTTGTAGGCTGGTGCGCTGGGGCCTTGCCGAGCGGCGCCCGGCCCTTTCGAGCGCTGCGGGCATCGGCGCGGTCGGTCATCGCGCAAGCCGGGGTGTTGGTGATCGGATGCCCAAACGTACACCGCATCATGGGGGGGCGGAAACACTCTGACGCGCTGGGTCTTCCTACGTCGCCGCATTCCTCTTGCATCGGGCAGCATATGTCTCTGCACGGCGGCTCCCATCCCCGGCACGCCATCGAGGTTGCCGGCGCGAGGTGTGGTGTGGCATGAAGGAAGCTTCACCTCGTTTTTAGTCGGGCCTTAGCGTCGGCGCACCACTATAGGCTAGGCAAAGGGAAGACCGGCCTCTGCCATACGCGGTGCTTCGCGTCGCCGAAGCGGACGCGTCTTAGTGGTCCGCAGCCGGCGGAAGGATAGCGCGTGGGCAAGCCAGACCGAATGGGAAGAATATCTGTGCAGTCATAGGAGCAACGTCATGAGAGTAGAGAGCACGATCAAGAAACGGAACGTGGTTCCAGGCGAGTGGTTCTTCGTCACTTCAGTGGCCATGGTCATTTGCCTGGTCGGGAGCGCGGGTGCGGTTGCCAAGAAGGAGAAGCAGCCAGCGGACAAGGACATCACGTTTGCCGTGAAGATGGAGCTGCTCAACGACGAGGCGGTACCTTCCCATCTGATCGATGTGACGACGGATCAGGGGATCGTGACGCTGTCGGGCTCGGTGGAGAGCATCCTGGCCAGCGATCGCGCGACCACGATCGCCGAGATGGTCAAGGGCGTACGCTCCGTCGTCAACGAGATCGAGGTCAAGCCGGTCGCGCGATCCGATTCGGAGATCAAGTCGGACGTCAAGCAGGCATTGCTGGAGGATCCGGCAACGGATTCGTACGAGATCGACGTCGACGTAACGAACGCGAACGTGACCTTGACGGGCAAGGTCGAATCGTGGGCGGAGAAGCAGCTCGTCGAGAAGGTGGCCAAAGGCGTGCGTGGCGCACGCAGCGTCAGCAACGCCGTCACGATCGACTTCAAGACGAAGCGACCGGACTTCGAGATTGCCGAAGACATCCGACAACGGCTCGCCAACGACGCCTGGATCGACGACGGGCTGATCAACGTCGAGGTGAAGGACGGCGAGGTCGACCTCGATGGGACCGTCGGGAGTGCGGCCGAGCGGACCCGCGCGCAGACGACGGCATGGGTCGCCGGCGTGAAGGCGGTGGACATCGGCGGGCTGGAGATCGAGTGGTGGGCCCGTGATGAAATGCGCCGCAAGAACAAGTTTCAGGTGAAGTCCGACGAGGAGATCGCCAAGGCAGTGAAGGATGCGTTCCTGTATGACCCGCGCGTCTTCTCGTTTAATCCGGAGGTCGAGGTTTCCGACGGCGTCGTGACGTTGTCGGGGGAGGTCGACAACCTGAGCGCCAAACAGGCCGCCGAGCAGGACGCCAAGAACACGGTGGGCGTGGTGCGCGTGCGGAACTTCCTGAACGTCCGTCCCAAGCCGATCCTCAGCGACAAGGAGATCAAGGACAAGGTCGAGAAGGCCATCAAGCGAGATCCGTATCTGAGTCGCAATGAGGTCACGGCTGCCGTGTACAACGGAAAGGTCTACCTGTACGGGACGGTGGACTCGTACTTCGAGAAGTATCACGCTAAGCCGGTGGTCTCCAAGCTCAACGGGGTCGTCGAGGTCGCGAACCGCCTGAGCGTGGACACGGAATGGGCCCGGAAGAGCGACTGGGAGATCCGCGAGGACATCCAGGACGAGCTCTGGTGGAGTCCGTTCGTGGAGCACGAGCAAGTGACCGTAACCGTTGAGGACGGCGTGGCCACGCTGCGGGGCACGGTGGATTCCGAGATGGAACGGGGAGCGGCCGTCGACAACGCTTTTGACGGCGGGGCCGAGAGCGTGCGAAACAAGATCAAGGTTCGTCGCGGCGAGGAAGCCGACGACGAGCAGTACGGCTACTATCCCCATACGTTCCCGAACCCCTATGCACCGTACTACTTCTAAGGACCCTAGCCTGAGTGGTCTGCTGCACTGGGCCCGGTGGGAAGCCAGGTCATCACGGTAGACCACTCCGCATCCCGCGTGCCCGATGCGTTACGCATCGGGCACGTTCCTATTGGGCAGCCTTCAAAGGAGACGTGATGTTTGCGATACCCCGATTCGGCGTTGCCATGGCCGATCCACCTCGGCCCAGGCCGCCGGACCCCAAGCCGACGCCGCCGGATCCGCCGCCGCAGCGGCCGGGCCCGATGCCTCCCGACGCGCCGCGCCCCCAGCGACCGAGAAAACCTGGAGACCCGGAGAAGAAACCGAAGACTCCTCCTGACCCGAAACCGCCCTCGCCGAAGCCCCACCCGCCGGATCCGGACGACCCTCAGCCGGCCGGCACAGCGGCAGCACGAAAATGCGTCGGTCGAGGGCCATGCCGGGATTGGGCTTAGGGCGGCAGTCGCGCGTGGATTAAGTTTTGCTCATCCAGAATTGAGGGTGCTCTGAATCGCGTTGTGCATTGTGATCTGTGGAGTAGCACTGGAGGTGCACCATGACGCAGGCGGCGCAACTCAGGTTCAAGGGCATTCGCAAGGTCAACCTTCGCGTGCGAGATCTGGAGGACGCCGTGGGGTTCTACCGGGATTTCCTAGGCTTCGAGGATGTCCGCGAGACGATCACCGACGCCAAGCGAGCGATCTGTCGCTCGGGGCACCCGCTGAATGAGGACAGCTTCACGATCGTGTTGACGGAGTGTCGTTCCGAGGAGGTCAACCCGGGCCTCAACTACCTGAGCGTCGAGATGAGCTCGGCGCGGGAGGTGTTCGATCTCTATGAGCGCGCGAAGCGACAGGGGATCGAGACCACGGACCCGGATCAGGAGCAAGGATGCTGGCGGGCGATCCTGAGCGACCCGGACGGGTATCAGATTGAGCTCATGACGCGCGACTCGGGCGGTCGCGAGCGCTTGCCCTTTCAGGAGTGAATGCAGGGCCGGCAGATCGGTCGGCACAACGGCAGACGGGTTGTCGTCTGCAAAGGGATGCGAAAGTCTGCGCAAGAGAGGAAAGGTTTCAAGGTGTTCGGCAAAGGGGTTCAGCTGTTTCGGCTTTTCGGCTTTCCGGTCCGGGCGGACTGGAGTTGGCTCATCATTCTGGCCTTGGTGACGTGGTCGTTGGCGGTGGGCGTCTTTCCGCAGACGCAGGAGGGTCTTTCGCAGACCGCGTATTGGATTATGGGCTTCATCGGGGCGCTGGGGCTGTTCGCCTCGATCATCATACACGAGTTCAGTCATTCGATGGTGGCTCGGAGCCATGGAATGCCCATGCGGGGCATCACGCTGTTTATCTTTGGAGGCGTGGCCGAGCTCGGGGACGAGCCGCCGAACGCGCGTACGGAATTCCTGGTCGCCATTGCGGGGCCCGCGGCGAGCATCGTCGTGATCTTCGTATGCATGGTGTTTCGGTATTTCGGCGTTTCGGCGGGTTGGCCCGAGCCGGTCACGCTCGTGCTCGGATGGCTGGCGCTGATCAACGGTGTTCTGGTCGTCTTCAACGCGATTCCGGCCTTTCCCTTGGATGGGGGGCGCGTCCTGCGATCCGCCTTGTGGAAGTGGAAGGACGACCTGAAGTGGGCCACACGCGTCTGCGTGCGGATCGGCTCGGGCTTCGGCACGGTGCTGATCATCCTTGGGATTGCCAGCGTGTTTGGCGGCAGCTTCATTGGCGGTTTGTGGTGGGTGTTGATCGGCCTGTTCCTGCGGCATGCCGCACAGGCCTCCTATCAGCAGCTCGTCATTCGTCGGGCGCTCGAGGGTGAACCGGTCCATCGGTTCATGGAATCCGATCCTCTGACCGTTTCGCCGGACTTAAGCATCCGAGAACTGATCGATGAGTACGTCTATACGCATCACCACAAGATGTTCCCTGTGGTGGAGGAGGGTCGGCTTCGCGGTTGCGTCACCACCAAGGACATTAAGCAGATCCCGAAGGAGGACTGGGATACGACGAAAGTCGGGGACGTGGCGGACGAATGCGACGGCGGGAACACGATTTCCCCCTCCGACGACGTACTGGAGGCCTTCAAGAAGATCAACCGGGAAGGCAATTCCCGGCTCCTTGTCGCCGAGGACGGCCACTTGGAGGGCATCCTCACGCTGAAAGACCTCATGAAGTTCATCTCGCTGAAGGTGGAGCTCGAGGAAGACATGCCGATGCAGGGCGCCGGGATGGAGGTGTCGGCGGCGTATCCGCAGGCGGCCGAACGGTCGTGACGGAGTTCCTACATCATTCCAGCACAAACAGATTACCGACGGATTAGGGGCCCTTCATGAGGATTTCACCTCGAACTTAGGGACTAGGGGTATTTTGCGTTAGATGGCACCGGCGCGGCTCTCCATTGCCCGAACGATACCGCGATCTGTGATGGGCAGGCGATCGGGTTGGAGACGCCCAGAAACGCAGAGGACGGCTGTGGCAAAACGTCGGTACGACACCAAGGAGGATGCGGACGATGCTTCGGAGTATTGAATCGCTGCAAGGCTACACCATCCAGGGCCTGGACGGGCAGGTCGGCAAGGCTGACGATTTCTTCTTCGACGATTTCTCGTGGGTGATCCGCTACCTGGTGGTGGACACGGGCAAGTGGCTCCCCGGACGGCGGGTGCTGCTCTCCCCCTTCGCGCTCGGCGCGGCCGACTACGTCACGGGACTTCTCCCTGTGAATCTCACGAAGGAGCAGGTCGAGGAGAGCCCTCCGATCTCAGAGGACGAGCCGGTATCGAGGCAGCAGGAGCAGGCGTTGGCGGAGCACTTCGATTGGCCTGCCTACTGGGACTTTCCGCTGGCGGGGGCCTCGATCGGCACGGAGGCCGCGCGGGACATGGAAGAGGATCGGGCCAAGAGCCACAAGGCGGAGACGCTTACGGAAGCGCCGG
>CAZKCX010000200.1:0-10197 GCA_964550865.1 uncultured Planctomycetales bacterium | reverse complement strand
AATGCGGCTTGCGGGGAGTCGGGCCGTCGGACTGTCCCGGCTCGACGCCCCTTGTGCCCCATGGTAGGGCAATCCCGGGAACAAAGGAAACCCCTCGGATCCGCCCGGGCAACATGGCGGATCGCCGGCTACATGGGTTTGCAGGGCTGCAGGGGCGCGCCCGAGACGTATGCCACTGCTGTGCCGGCAGTGCATGCCTTGGAACCATTGCGGGGAACACGGCTCACAGCCCAGGGGGACCCGACAGGGGTGCCGGCCACTCCTGCGAAACTGCTTTCGCATCTCGCGCGCATCACGTCCCCATGACGCGACGCTTCGTGTGGAGATCGAGCGCGCCGATGAACGTATTCATGAACAGGATGGACCAGTAGCACGCCCCGGGGATCGGGCCGTACAACCGCATCGCGATCGTTAGGGCCCCGATGCCCGCGCCGAACAAGAGCTGGCCTCGCACGGTGCGAGGCGACGCGACCATGTCCGAAGCGAAGAAGAACACGCCGAACAGCAGCTCGCCGCTGGTCAGGTGATACATCACATAGATCACGCCCGCCGGAAGGCCGTCGGGCACCTCAAAGCCGGGCAGCCAGCTCATCTCCGCACCGGCCTCCGTTCGCACCGGAAGAATCGCCGCCGCCAGGGCGGCGGCAAGGATCGCCGCGACCGGCATATGCCACCGCAGGTGGCCCCGGTAGATCAAGTACACCCCGCAGACGATCAGCAGCACCGAGCACGGTTCTCCGATCCCGCCGCCAATGCCGCCCAGCAACGTGTCCTCCCACGGCGGAAGGCGATCCCGGATGAGCACCAGCAACGGATGCTCCGCCCCGGCGGAGACCCCGCCCTCGGCGAACTGCCGGAGCTGCTCGATGGGTCTGTCCAGCGCAAGGGCGTTGGCGGCGTCCGCCGGCTTCGAGGCCCGCCAGCCGATGTCCGCCTCGGCCGGCACGGGCCGAACGGACCAGGCGAACAGATGACGCGGGGACAGCACCACCCACTTCGCCGGATGAACGACATCGGTGTACAGCAGTTCCGCCGCGGCGCGACCCACCAGCGCCGGGTGCCAGAGGTAGTTCCCCCTCCCCCCCATCAGGCCCTTCCCGACGACGACGCCCACCAGGCCCGTCACCAGGGGGACCTGCCACGTCGTCGGGTGAAAGCCCGTCGCCTCGTACGATCCCACCGGCAGGGTCAACCCCGCGAGCAACCCGATCAACGCCGCATGCGTATACGACGGCGTCACGTACCCGTGTGTGAGACGGACGTAGACCCATTCGCCCACCACGGCAGACATCAGGCTGATCGCCAGGCACCTCGCCGCGGGAACCCCGTACAGGGCAACGCCGGCGGCGCCCACCAGAAGCGCCGTCGCCAGCATCGTTCGTGTGACCTGGCGATAGGTCTCGCCGCCCCGCAGATGCGGCGCCGAGCCGACCTCCAACCGCAACGGCCGTTCCTCTGTCGGGTTCTTTCGGATCATACCTTGGCGGGAACCATCGTTCGGGCGCGCTCCAGACCCTCGGCCAGGGGCAGGCCCGCGGGACAGACGTAGGTGCAAATCCCGCAGCCCAGACAGGCGTGGGGAAACAGACTGGCGATCTCCTTGAGCTTACCGGCCTCAGCGCGGGTTGTTTGTTTCGTTCGCCGCGCGGGCTCCGACGGCGAGGTCCGGTGTTCGTAGGCCTCGGCAGCCGCCAAGATCGAGGGCGGGTCCAGGCCGACGGGGCAGTCCTCCAGACACCATCCGCAGCGGACGCACGGGCCGGGCGAGTGCCTCGGCACCTGGTCTTCCGAAAGGAGCATCACCGCCCCGACGCGCTTCGTCACGACTGTATCCATCGAGGAGACCGTCGCACCCGTCATCGGCCCTCCGACGACGAGACGATACGCAGGCCCGCGGAGGCCCACATGCTCGACGAGCCGGCGGATCGGGAGGCCGACGGGCACCTCGTAGTTGCCCGGTCGGGACGCGGCCTCGCCCGCGACGGTGATGATGCGACTCGTGCACGGCGTACCGCGGTAGACGGCCCGGCCGATCGCGAAGACGCTTGCGGCATCCAACACCAGGGCGCTGACGTCCAGCGGTCGGCCGCCGTACGGGATCTCCCGGCGGACGATCGTCCGAACCAGGAGCGGCGGCGCGCCCTGGGGATACTTGTTGCGGAGCCTCTGGACCCGCACGGACAGGCCGCGCGCCTCCGCATACAGCTGTCGCGCGAGCCGCGCGTGGGCGCGATCCACCGCCAGCCAGAGGCGATGCGTTCCGAGCAGCCGGCCGACGAGGTCCGCCGCCCGCAGGAGCAGACCGCCGTTCTCGACCAGCATACGATAGGCCGACGTCAAGTACGGCTCCGACTCCATCGCGCTGACGATGACATGACGCACCCCGCGACGCCCCGCTTCCGCCAGCAACTCCGCCGCGTCCGAACCGTCCGGTTCCGTACCGGCGATCCCCGCCTCACGGACCCGCTCGACGAGTTGCCGCCAGTCGGTCGGTTCCTCCTGGAGGGTGGGTGCGGTGGCACCCGACAACCCGTCGTCCGGCGCCGGTTCGATCTCCACGGCGCGGACGTCGCATGCGTGAGGGGTCTCCACGCGCGTGACGGCCTTGACCCTTCCGTCGACCGGGGCGTGGATGTGGGCCGACCGGCGTCCGGCCTCCGGCCGACCGATGACGTCGCCCTGACGGACTTCGACGCCCACCTCCACGCAATAGGTGGACTCGAGGCCGTCATGCTGGAGCATCGGAACGAAGACGGTCTCCCCCGAGGGGAAGACCTCGATGGGGGCGCGACCGGTGAGGGCCTTCTCGTCGGGCAGAAACACGCCGCCGAAGAATGTCCCCCGCGGTCTGGATAAACTGAGCAGGCGAATCGTCGTACTCCCGCGCGAATCCCATCGCATTGGATTGCGCAGGCATTATACGGCGTCGGTGCGGACTTGCCATGCAAGAGGACGTCTATCGACCCATCGTCGAGCGCGGACCCAAGCATGGGCCGTGCGGATTGTATGTGCCGCCAGCAGAATGAAGAGCGGTTCGATGGTCTGACGGAAACGCGGCGCGCCCCAGTAGACGACGACGATCGCGGTGTAGTAGGCGACCACCGTCGCGATGAGCAGAACGCCGAAGCGATCGATTTCCTCCGGCCTGCGGAGCGCCCGCCAGAATCCGATGACCGTCATCGGGAGCAGCAGCCCGTACGTGCCCAGATACACGAGCCCCTCGGGCGAACTCCATTCCCCCAGCAGCGGGGCATAGAAACGAAAGAGCTTGTACGCCGCCAGCCGCGGCCAGTAGTGTGGATGGTCTCGGAGCCACTCGACGGCGAACCGGCGGAAACCATCGCTCCGCGCGACCTCATCCTGCGGGTATCCGAGGCGTTTGCGAACGCCGGGGATCTCCCATTCACCGACCCAGTAGCCCCGATAGCGCGGGTCGGTTACGGTCAGGATGTTGTTCGCGCCGAGGAGCGTCGCCCCGCCGAGTGACGATATCATCCATCGGCCCATGACCACGTGGTTCCGGGCGGACCAACCCAACGGAAACGCCAGACACAGGATCAGCATCGCCGTCCCGCACCGCAAGACGGGGCGGCCCCGGTAGACCCGATGCAACACCAACACGCCCGCAAGCACACAGCCCAGGACGGTCAGGATCGGGTGCACCGATCCGACCAGCGTCAGCGTCAGGCCGGCCAAGACCCATCGGGAAAGGAGGGGGGTGTGCCCCGCGTCGTCCAGCACCAACAACATCAGGAGCAGGCCGGGAACGGTCAGGTTCTCCGAGAGCAGTTCCCCCGTCAGCCAGACGTGCATGGGGTAGACGGCCAGGATGCCCGAAGCCAAGAGGCCGACCGTCTCAGAGGTCCATCGTCGCGCCAGCAGAAAGACCAAGAGGCAGGCCAGGCCCCCAACGAGTGCCTGCGCGATCCGTACCGCAACATACGAGTGTCCCGCCACGCCGTAGACCGCCGCGAGGAAGATCGGGTATCCCGGGGTCCGTTGGGCGGTGGGTTGACCGGGATTCATCGCCATGCCGTGGCCGTCCAGAAGATTGACCGCGCACCGATCGTACTGCCAGTCGTCGTTGCCGGGAGAGAGCAGGCCTTTGTCGCCCGGCAGGACGAGCAGGCAGTAGCCCAGGCGCACGGCGACGGCGACGCAGAGGATGGCCGTCAGCGTGAACCGATGGCCCCTTGACCGGGCGATGAGGTCCGTCCGGTGCGCCTCGCCAGCAACCCCGGACCATGATGTGTTCGAGCTATCTGCCATCATTCATGAAGCGTGCCGGTGCTCCGTGAGCAGTGCTGAGAGCGGCGCAGATCCACTGCTGCCACAGCGGTGGACTATGTGGGCGTCCGTTTCTTGGCCTCGATCCGGGCCAACCGTAATCCCTAAGCGGCCTTCAAGCGGCCTTCAAGAAAGACTGAACCGTGCGCAAGAAATGCCCTGTATCCTTGTGGCCCATGGCTTTAGCCGTGGGGGACGCGAATCTCCCGTCGTATTCGTGTCCCCCACCGCTGAAGCGGTGGGCCACCCAATGATGACGCGGTGGGCCACCCAGGTTTCGCGAACGATCCAAGCATCCTTGCAGGCAGCGTAGGCGATAGAGGCACAAGTTATCGGACGCGCGCCGTTCAACCGCGAACGGTCCGTCTGGATACCTATCGGACGTTGGAGGGGACGACTTGCGTTGGCGGAGGACCTCAGATCCGCTCTTCGGAGCGCTCCTTCTCGTATTGGGCGCGACGCTCCGTGAGGTAGGCGGGAACCGGCACGTCCCACCACCCGACGGCCGGCGAGCCCGTATACGGCGCCTCGCGCTGGCACATCGCTTCTATGATGGCGGGCTTGCCGGAATCGAACGCCCGCTTCAGCGCGGGCTTGACCTCGCTTGACTTCGTGATCCGCTCGCCGTGCGCGCCGAACGCGCGGGCAACGTCGGCGAAGTTCGGCGTGTAGCCCTCGCCATGCTTGTCGAGAAACTCGACGTTGATGTCCCGCCCCTCCCCGAAGACCGCCAGCTGCAGATCGCGAATGCTGTGCCAGCCGACGTTGTTGGCCACGACGGCCACCACCGGGATGTCCTGCTGCACGGCCGTCGCCAGCTCCGCCATGGTCATCATGAAGTCGCCGTCGCCGAGGATCGCGACCACCTGCCGGTTCGGCTCGGCGAGCTTCGCCCCGAGGGCCGCGCAAAACGACCATCCCATCGTGCTGAACCCCGCCGTCGTGAGGTTCGTCCGCGGGAGGTAGAACGGGAACTCCTGGAGGATCTGGGCCTGCGTGTTCCCGCTGCTGGACGTGACGATCGCGTCGCGATCGAGGAACGAGCGCACCTCGCGGAGCAGGCACGTGATCATCATCGGGTCTTTGGCATCGTCCGCCCACTCGTTGACGTGCTCGAACCACGCCTGCCGCTCTCTCTGGATCTCGGCGAAGTACTCGGTCGATCGATACTCCCTCGGCTTATGATCCGCCTTGAGGGCGTCGACCATCGCGGCGAGCGTGGCCTTGGCGTCGCCGACGATGCCGACCTCAACCGGGTAGTTCTTGCCGATCTCCCCGCTATCGATGTCGATGTGGATCAGCTTGGTCGGCGGGATGCGTAAGGCCGATCCGGGGCGGTACGAGCTGGTCGTCTCGTCGGCGAAGCGGCACCCCACGGCCAGCATCACGTCCGCCTGCGTTGCCAGGTGCAGTCCGCAATAGGTCCCCTTCGCACCGGTCAGCCAGCCGGCCAACTCGTGGTCTTCCGGGAAGCACCCCTTGCCCTGGAAGGTCGTCACGACGGCCGCGCCGACGAACTCCGCCAGCGCGACCAGCTCCAGCCAGGCCTCGCTGCTGTTGACGCCGCCGCCGGCAAGGATCACCGGGCGCTTGGCCTGCATGAGCAGCGTGGCGGCCAGGTCGATCGACGTCGGGTCGCCGATGACGCGATCCACCGGGCGATGGCGAGCGACCGCCGCCAGCTCCACGTCGGCCGCGGCGGCCTGCACGTTCATCGGGAGCGAGATCAGCGCCGGGCCGCGCCGGCCGGTCATCATCTCATTGAACGCCCGCCAGAGGATGTTCGGCAGCTGGTTCGTCTGTGTCGCCCGCCAGTAGCGCTTGGTGATCGGCGCGAGGATCTCGGAGAAGGCCGAGTCGTGCCGGCGCTCGATCTCCTGGAGCACGCCCTTGCCCATCATGTGCGTGTGCGTATCGCCCGTCATGACGAGGACAGCCGTCGAATCGACGTAGGCGGTGGCCACGCCGATGGCGGTGTTGATCGCGCCCGGCCCGATGCTCGTGTAGACGGCCAGCGGCTTGCCGCTCGCGCGGTAGTAGCCGTCGGCGAGGTAGACGGCGCCGTTCTCGCATCGGGGTTGCAGCATGGTGATCTGGTTGCGCTTCTCGATGAAGGCATCCGCCAGGGCGATCGACCCGTGGCCGGGGATGCCCACGATGTACGGCACGCCCTCGGCGATGAGGTGCTCGGCGATGATCTGTCCGCCCGTCAGCTTCATGTCGATCTCTCCATGCTCGTCGGCTCTTAGCTGCCTGCAGGTACTGTTGGGACCATTGGCAAAGCTTGGGTGGCCCTCTTGATCATCTCTGGGTGGCCCACCGTTTCAGCGGTGGGGGACACGAATACGGCCGCAGATTCGCGCTCCCATCGTGTAAGCGATGGACCCTCTCGGCCAAAGCGATCGCCCACCGAGATGCAAGTTTCTTCTCGCGTCGTTCTCAATCCCTATTGCCGGCAGCTTCGACCGCCGCCGCTCGCGTCGTCGGCACGCTGGCCTTGAAGATGCACGCCCCCCCGACGTTCAACATCGTAGCGTCCTCGACCATGTAGTACCGCGCCTGATTCTGTTTGCCGAGCCGGACCGCCACGCTGGCCGCATCCGTCTCGACGGGACCGACCCGGTAGGCCGCTCGCGGGACGTCCGCCGCTCGGAACGCCAGGATGTTCCGCCGTCCCTTGTCGACGACCTCGCACGCCGAGACGCTCGGATGCTCGATCTCCTGGATCGCGTCGGCGGCGGGAGCGTGGTCCTTCCACGGCCAGAGGACGGTCAAGAAGCAGGTGGCGTCGCTCTTGGCCTTCGTGGAGGCGGTCAGGTGCCACTGCTCCTGCCAGTTGACGTCCCGCTCCGGCGGGGGATCGAACTTGCCTGTCTGTGCGTAGGCGAGTTCACTCGGCGCGAGCCAGCGCACGTCCATGTGGGCGTTCTCGTGATCGACACGAACACTCCGGGCCGGCGCGTCGATCTCCATCTCTACCACGCTGTGGAGCCACCACTCCCACGTCACCGGCTTAGGCGCCGCGACGTCGTCGAAGACGACGAACACCCCCGGCCGCACGTGGACGATCTTTCGAAGGAACCGCTTCAGCCGACCCTTGTACGCCGCCGTGGCATCCCCGACGGCGAAGTGGAACGCCGGGCTGTCGAGAAAGTGCGTGATCTTGCCGTTGGCGCTGCGATCTCGTGCCACCTGACCCGTGCCGCCGTCGAAGGTGATCGAGCAGCTGGCCTTGGTCTGCCGCGTCCAGTCCTTGTGATGGGGTGAGCTGTACCAGGGATAGTGGCCCGAGGCGATCGCGAGTTGCTGGCCGAACGCCTCGACCACGATCGCGTTCTGGTTGGCATGTCCGTGGCTGATGCCGCCGTAGGGGCTCGACCGCATGAGCAGATAGGCGTCCTTGTCCGAGAAGCCCAGCTTGCTGTGCATCGCCACGAGGCCCACACTCTCGAACAGCCTCGCTTGCGGAATGTCGGTCGGACGCTTGGGCTTGATCGAGGGATCGCGGAGGACGACGCCGAGGATGTTGTTGCCCGGACCGCTCCGCTTTGCCTCGGCGTACCAGCGGGCGTGAGGGTTCCGCGTCAGTGTCGAGAACCAGTAGAGCAGATTGCCCCGGCGCTTGCCCGGCCGACCGGCCTGGCCGTCGCCGAAGGGACTGTGCCCTGCATACGGCGGGTTCGTGTAGATCGCGTAGTAGGGCGTGTTCTGAAAGAAGGTCTTCTCCGCGATGTTGTGGCCCGAGGCTTGCTTCAGCGCGGTGACGAAGTAGAGCGCGAACGACATGTAGGCGTTCCAGTAACCGGGGCCTTCCTGCCATCCGCCGTCCGGGCCGCCCCACGCCGGGAAGATCCCCCAATACACCTGCGTGACGTAGCGGAGCCACTCCCGCGCCTCGGGCCATTCGTGCGCGAACGACATCGCCGCCTCGCCGAGGAAGCCGAGCGTGCGGTTTGAATGGCTGGCGTAGGGGTTGCTCGCAAACTTCCGCCCCCGCAGATGATCGAAAAACTGCTTGGCCCGAATCCGCATGCACGCCTCGACCTCGGCCCGCTCGGCCGGCGTGAAGAGGTCGTACGTCCAGTCGTACGCCCGCGTGCCGCGCATCATCACCCACATGGCCGGCTCGTCGTTCGCGCGATAGCTCGTGCTGCCCTTGGGATCCCACCGGAAGAAGTGCAGGATGCGGCGCTTGGCCTCGTTGCCGTACTTCTTGTCGCCGGTGAGCAGATAGACGAGGCCGCAGGTTTCCATCAGGTTCATCGGCGGGCGGGTCCGCACGAAGATCTGACGATAGTGCTGACCGCGGTAAGGGCCCTTGCGCTTGGTCACGTGCTCCGGCTCGGCGACCAGCTCCTCGCCGATGTGCTTGTCGCAGCCTCGTCGGACAGACTTGATCGTGTCGACGAAGTCCGTCTTGGCCCGCGCGCGATAGGACTCGAGCTGCGGGCTGGGGATGAAGAGTCGCGGGCGCTGCTTCGGGATCTTCACGACGAGCTTCTCGATGTTCGGCGCGGGAGACTCCTTCGCGTCGGCCGTCACGATGAACCGCCGCGGTTTGCTCCAGACGAGCTTGCCGTCGGCGGCCTTCGCGCCGTATCGCCACCACCACTGCCCGGCCGCCATCGGCTCGTCGGGGACGAACACGGTCCACGCAATGTCCGCGATCGTCCGGAGCGATTCGCCGGCGAAGTCCTCTTTCTTGGCGATCTGGATGGCATAGCCCTTGGCCCCCTTCACCGGAACCCAGACGAACGGCGGCGGGTTGACGTCGGGCGTCGAGCCGTGCTCGGGATGATAGGGCTTCTGGTACGCCGATGCGGGCGTATCGAGCACGAGGGCCTTCGGCTCTTTGGCCGCTCCGCATATGTTGATGGTGATCAGGACAGCAAGGTAGGTGTTCACGGCATCTCCTTCTGTGAAGGCTTGCCACGTGCGCGCCGAGCATGTTCTGCCCGATCGCGCATCGAGGTATAGCGAATCGGCGTGCCTCGGTCCGGTCGCACCGGATCGTAGCCTACCGCTGGCGAAGATTGTCTGTCCAGTGCCTGGGAGCTTGACGGTCTCGGCCGCCCGGATACAGTGCGCCGGGGGCGGAAACGACACGGACGGCGGGGGCGAACCAGGGAGGGCGTCATGGATCCTCGACTACGGAACACACTGGCGTTGGGCCTGGGCGTCGTGCTCGCCGGCGCGCTGCTGCCCGGGTGTCAACGCCGAAGCACGCCCGTCGCGCCGAAGGACACGCGACCGACCGTCGCCGCGACGGTCTATCCCATCGCCGACATCGTCCGGGAGCTCGCCGGGGAGCGCGTCCGCATCCTCGTCGTCGTGCCGCCGGGTGAGGTGCCGCAAGGCTACGTCCCCCCCGAGAGTCACGTCGAGCAGCTTCGAGAGGCCGGTCTGCTGATTCGCGTCGGTCGAGGTCTGGACGACGCCGCGTGCGAGCCCGTGCTTTCTGCCGGGGAAGATCGGCCAAAGACCTTCACGTTGGACGAGGCCACCGCCGGAGGGGGCGCCGCGGCCGGCGCGCCTTCCCCCGCATCTACCAGGCCCACAACCAGCGGCGACCGCGCGCCGACCCACGATCTGGCGAAGAACCCCTACCTCTGGCTCGATCCCGTCCGGGCCGTTCGGATCGCCGACGTGATCTCCCGCGCGCTGATCGAATTCGATCCCGAAAACAAGGCGGCCTACCAGACGAACGCGAAACAGGTCGTCCAACAGCTGGAGGAACTGCACGAGCTTTGCCGACGCGAAATCAACGCGGCGCCGCGAAAGGTTCTGGCCACGGTCGGTTCGCACTTCGGCCACTTCGCCCGCCGCTATGGGCTTCGGCATCTGGTGTTGCCGTCGGACGCGGACGATACGGTCGCCCCGCAGGTGGAGCATATCGTCGGCCTGCTCGCG
>CAZKCX010000199.1:0-10259 GCA_964550865.1 uncultured Planctomycetales bacterium | reverse complement strand
CAAGCAGAGACTCAGTTCCCGGTGAAGGTGATCGCGCATTGGCATCACGACGTCGGGGCATCTGGGTCGACATGTCGTGCAAATACGCCGCCGCAATTCACCGGGTTGAGGCAGGGGCGGCGATGCAATCCGTGGGATGGCGACAGGGGTTGCGAGCCGGCTTCCGGCAATGGCTCTATCACGACCTCCCGCTCTACGACGATGCGGCCTCGGTGCTCGACGCGATGGTGTTGGGCCAACGTCATGGCGTCACGCGAAAGATCAACGAGGCCTTTGTGCGAACGGGCACGGCGCACTTCCTCGCCGTCAGCGGACTGCATGTCGGCATGCTGGCGCTCTTCGTCTGGTGGGTGTCGCAGATGCTCGGCGCGGATCGTCGGGCCGGCGCGGTGATCGTTATGGCCGTCGTGGCGCTCTACGTGCTTCTGGCCGAGCCTCGTGTGCCGATCCTTCGAGCGGGGGTCCTGTGCGCGCTGGGCTGCATCGCGATCGGCCTGCGACGGCGGACGTCCTCGCTCAACTGGTTGGCGGCGGGAATGATCGTCGTCCTGGTGTGGCGGCCTTGTGACCTGTTCATGCCGGGGTTCCAACTCTCGTTCGGGGTCGTGCTGGGCATCGTGCTCCTCACGCCGGCGCTCTTTGCGGTCTGGGAAGGGCTGCGCGGGAAGCTGCGAGGCATCCCGCCCGAGCTCGACGATCCGCCGGTGCTGTGGTCAACGCGTCGTCGACTCGCCAACTGGCTGCTGACGAGGATCGGGCAATTGCTGGCCGTATCGATCGCCGCCTGGCTGATCGGCTCGGCCCTTGTCCTCTATCATTTCCAGCGGTTCAGCCCGTGGGGGTGGGTCAACTCCATCCTCGTCTGGCTGCCGGCGATGGCCATCGTCATCCTCGGCTTCGCCAAGGTGATGCTCGGAATCGTCTGGCCCCAGACGGCGCCCATCTTGGGGGCAGTCCTTGCGTGGGCTTCGCGGGGGCTCGTCGGCCTGGTCGACGGGCTCGACGACCTGCCGTTGGTTTCCATCGAATGCCGAGGCCCCTCGGCGTGGTGGGTCGGGCTCTATCTGATCGGCCTGGCCGCCATCGGCATCGCCTGGCGTAGAGGCCTATCGCCCAGGCGTATCGCTGTCCTGTGTCTGCTTCCGCTCGTCGCCGTCATGGGGTGGCGGGTCGGTTCGCTTCGACAAAGCGCGGCGCTGGACCTCTGGGTCCTAGCGGTGGGCGGAGGCCAGGTCGCCTTGCTCGATCTTCCCGGGCAGGGGCACTGGCTCTGCGACGCCGGGACGCTCTCCGGCTTCGATGTGGGGGAGGTCATCGCCGTGCCCGCCTTCCGCGAGCTAGGCGTGGGACGAATCCACCACGCGATCATCAGCCACGCGAACTTCGACCACTACGGTGGGCTGCTGGCCGTCGCAGACCATTTCCCCATCGACCGAACGACCGTCAACCCGTGCTTCAGACACCACGCCCACCCCGGCGGGGCAGCGAAGCATCTGCTCGATCAGCTCGATGCCAGAGGCATTCCGTTGGCGACCGCAAAAGCGGGCGATCGCTGGGAGGTCGGCCGCGACCTAACGGTTGAGGTGTTATGGCCGCCGGAGGATCTGCCCGTATCCACCCCCGCGAACGATTGCTCGCTCGTGCTTCGGATCGGCTATGCGGGCCGATCGATCCTGCTCTGCGGGGACATCGAGGACGAGCCCCAGCGTCGGTTGATTGCCCAAGGCAACCTCAAAAGCGACGTCCTGATTCTCCCGCATCACGGGGCCGTCGGGCGACATACCATGGCATTCCTGACCGCGGTCGCACCCGAGATCATCATTCGCTCCGGCGGACGGCGTCGTGTGGACGGATCGCGGATGTTTGAGCTGCTCAAGGACGCGGCGTTCTTCGACACCGCGCGCGACGGGGCCGTTCGCGTGACGATCGGCGAGGACGGCCGGCTGACGGCCGACGCGCCGTTTCGACAGACCGCCCCGGGAGGATAGAATCCCCGGCAGGCGGTGCGTCGATGCGACCCTGTGCCGCCGTCGAGGCTCGCAATGGTCTTCAACGATCCAAGTCAGCTTACGCCGGACGTCGTCGATGCCGTCCTGGCCCGCTATGGGCTCCGCGCGGAAGTCCCCCCGGAGCCCGCCGGCGGGACGGCCTCGCCGAAGGTGTTCTTCCGGATGCTGGGAAGGCGATTCCTGCTTCGTCGCCGCCGCGCGGAGTTCTGCCCGGAACCCGTCGTTGCGTTCGACCACAGCGTGATGCGGCACCTCGCCAACGCGGGTCTCCGGGTGATCGTTCCGTTCACACAGCGCGACGGTACGACGTGGGCCACGATGGACGGCGCGACGTACGAGGTCTTCCCCTTCATCGAGGGGCTCGAGCTGCTTCACCAAGGCAATACCGCAGAGGTGGCCGACGCCGGGCGACAGCTTGGTCGCCTGCACCGGGCAACGGAGGACTTCGTCCCCGAAGGCGAGAAGGGCTGGGGCCGTGAGTTCGACATGGCCGCGAATCGCGCCACGCTGGTCGACTTCCTGGAAACCCCTGCCGCAGAAGGGGCCGCGCGGCCGGCGGCCGAAGGCATGGCCGCGATGGCCGAGCGCGTGGTGGAGTCCTTGCCCGACGATGCGGTGGATGCCTTGCCGCACTGCATCATCCACGGCGACTACACGTGGGCGAACATCCTGTTCCGCAACGGACGCGTTGCGGGCATCTTCGACTTCGACTGGTGCGATCGCCAGCCTCGGATCCACGACCTCGCGCGGGGACTGCTGTTCTTCGCGACGTTCCGCGAGCGCCCGCTCGACCCGAACAGCATCCGGCATCTCGTCCAGGCATGGCGAGGAGATGAAGACCTGGGCCGGACGTTCCTGAACGCCTACGCCGAGGAGGTCCAATTGACGGAGGACGAGCGCCGCCTCTTGCCGGCCATGATCGCCGAGACCTGGCTTTGCTGCCGCATCCGGGCGATGCGCAAGGTACCAGACGAGGAGAAGCTCGAGATCCTGACGGACGGGATCGCGCCGACGCTCGACTTCCTCAAGGACGCGGCATGGCCTTGGGGCTTGGGAAGCGCGAACTCGCAGTAGCACACCAAGGAGAGACATCGTGAGCGACGACCGATTGGCAATCGAAGGCGGGGAACCCGTCCTCATCGATCCGGTGGTGGAGGGCTGGCAACAGGTCACCGAGCGGGAGAAGCGGGCGGTCATGGCCCTCATGGACCAGGGCGTCCTCAGCGTGCCGAGCGGCGGCGTGATCGCCGGGCTGGAGCGTGAATTCGCCGACTACATCGGCATGAAGCATGCGTTGGCCTGCTGCAACGGCACCAGCACGCTACATAGCGCGTACATGGCCGTCGGCGTCGGACCGGGCACGGAGGTCATCGTGCCCGCCTACACCTGGCACGCCACGGTGACGCCCGTGCTCCATTGCAGCGCGACGCCCGTCTTCGCCGAGATCGACCCTCGCACGCTCTGCCTCGACCCGGTCGACGTCGAGCGGAAGATTACCGATCGCACGCGCGCGATCTGCGTCGTGCAGGTCTGGGGCAACGTACCGGACATGGAGCGGTTCCGCGCGATCGCCGACGCGCGCGGCATCGCCCTCATCGAGGACGCCAGCCACGCGCACGGCGCGACCTACAAGGGCCGTAAGGTCGGCTCGTTCGGCGATGTCTCCTGCTTCAGCATGCAAGGGCAGAAGGCCGTCAGCGGCGGCGAGCTGGGTGTCGTCCTAACGAACAGCGCGGCGCTCTTCGACCGCATGCTCCTGCTGGGCCACTTCGGGCGAATCGACGACGGACAGGCCGGCCCGACCTTCCCGGACATCGGCGACATGAGCCTGGGGTGCAAGTACCGCGCACACCCCTACGCCGCGGCCATCGGCCGGGTGCATCTCGATCGGCTTGCCGAGTTGAACCGGCTTCGAACCCGGAATTACAAGATGCTCAACGATGGGCTCCGCGACGTGCCGGGCATCGGCGTCGTCGAGCCGCTGCCTGACGCGGAGCGCGCCGGCTACCTCGAGTTTAAGTGGGTGATCGATCCCGTCGCGCTGGGCACGACCCGCGAGCGCTTCGCCGAGGCCTGCCGGGCGGAGGGCGCGCCCATAGCGGCCGACCGGTACTCTTCGCTGAACTTCACGTACGGACTGCTGCACCTCGCGCCGCTCTACAACGAGTTCGACCGCACCAGGCTGGGCGGGTGCTTCTACGACCCGACGCGACCGGAGACCGCCCGGGGGTTGGGTTACGCCCCCGGCTCGCTGCCGGTGACCGAGGATATCTGCTCGCGGATGATCGGCACGCCCGCGTGGGCGGGCGTGCCCGAGTCGACGATCGAGAAGATCGCGGAAGCGATGCGGAAGGTCGCGCGGAACGCGGATCGGATCGGTTCCTGAGTAGCCTGGATTTCAATGCCTGAAGCGAATCGGCGTCTCTGTAGCACGGGCGTCCCGGCTTCGCCGAGGCTATGCCGCGACAAGCATGCCCATGCTACGCCAATGCCCGTGCTACGTGCGCGCAATCGCTCGGGGCTTCTTCGCGCATACCTACTTCGTGGTTCGATCCAACGGGCGCAGGTAGGAAGCCAACTCCGGCACCCGCTCGTGCAATCCCTCGGCCACGAGCCGGGCGATCGTTCGAGCGCCCTTGTCGAGGAAGTGTGTTCGATCCTTCCAATTGCAGCTGAGGTCCGCGCTGCCGGCGTCGCCCAAGCGCTCGAACAGCGCCACACTCCTGGCGTGTAGATCAATCAGGGGAACACTCAGTTCCTTGCCCACGGCGGTCGTCGCCTCGGCGTACGGCCGCAAGATCGTCCGCACGCGGCCGTCGGGGTGGAAGTGCCGCCGCGTGACCGGCGTGATCAGGATCGGTCGAGCCTTGACCTTCCAGGCGTCTCGGACGTAGCGGCGGAGGTTCGCGCGGAAGGTCGACTCGGGATCGGTGTATCGCCAGCCCTTGCCGGTCCATGGGCCTCGCGGTGCCTCCTCCGCTGCGGCGAAAAGTGAAGTGCTTCCCAGCAGGGTCAGCAGCAGGCCAGGGACCACTCCCACATTGCGCGGTCTTGGGATCATCGTCATGCGAGCCAGCCTCCGGCTTCCTTCTACGGTTACGGGAGGCTTTCACGCAAGAGGACGAACGCCTCGGCGAACTCGAAGCCCGCGGCCGAGCCACGCGTGCGGGCCAGGGCGCGGAGCGTCTCGGCGTTGCGTCCGGCGGGGGTCGCGAGCAGCTCCGTCTCGTAGAGCCGCATCGCCTGGATCTTGCGATCGATGACGGAGGTGATGTCGCGATAGACGGTGGGACGAAAGCCCGGCGCCGTCGACGGGGCCTGGTCGGTCGAGCTGAGCGTCTCGTAGGCGAGGATCCGGCGTACGCCCTTGCCCGCGCGGAACGGCTTGAGGCTTCGCCAGACCGCATCGGCCAAGACCCGGTGGTCGCCATGCACGTCGCCGCCGTAGACGACGTAGATCTCATCCGGGTCCACTCGCTCAATCGCCTCCCGGACGGCGGTCAAGACCTCGCCGAAGGGCAGCTCGTCCAGGCGGGAGGCGGGCAGGTCCAGGCGGATCGTCTCCGCAAAGCCGTAGAAGCCCGAGACCGCTTGGATCTCGGCCTCCTTTCGCGCGATAAGGTCCTCGCCCCAACGCGGCGTCCACGCCTTTGTGGCGATGAGCCAGACCACCTCATCACCGGCCTCGCGATGGCGAAGGATCGAGCCGCCGCAGCCGAGCGTTTCGTCGTCGGGATGGGCCGAGCAGATCAGGATGCGACTCATGGGCGTCTCCCTGAAAAAGGGGGACAGGCTACTTTTTCTCAGTCCGTCCCTTATCTTGGGTCTCCGGAAGCAGTGGCGAAAAGTAGCCTGTCCCCCTTTTTTGCACGCGGTCGGACCAGTGACGGATCGCGACGATCTCCTCGCTCGTCCGACGGTAGCTCGTTGCCGTTGGCCGTTCGCCCGCCAGGTGGGCCAGCGCCATCCCCATCAGATCGATCCGCGCGCAGCTCATGCCGAGATACGCTCCCGCTCGCGGATTCACCTCGAGCACCTTGCGTTGCCCGTCCTCGTCCTCGCGGAGGTCGACGCTCAGCAGGCCGGTGGCGCCGATCGCCCCCACCAATGCCGCGACGACCCCGATGGGGCCCGGCTCCTCGGCCACCACGATCCGCGTGTGCATGCGCTCGCGGATCGGCGGGAGCTTTCGACGCGTCACACACGCCAGCACATCGCCGCCGTCGGCCAAGACGTCGCAGCCGAACTCCCGGCCGCTGACGTACGGCATGACGAGGACATCGGCGCCTGTCGTTGCAGGTCTTGCCTCCAGGGCCGCCGCGGCCGTGGCAAGGTCGCATCGCATCGAGTCCGGGCGTTCGTCGAAGAAGCCGCGTGCAGGCTCGTATCCGGCGTCGATCACGTGAAAACCGCGCCCGCCCGTACCGCGGGTCGGCTTGACCGCCACCGGTCGGTCGGGATAGCCGAAGGTCTCGGCTGCCGCCTCGAGCTCGGCCGCGCTTCGCACGATCTCCGCCGGCGGCACCAAACCGGTCTTCCCGAGGCGCTGGAGAAATCGGCCCTTGTCCAGACAGAGCTCGACGGTCTTGACGTCACAGCCGAGCACATCGACCCCCTTGGAAGTGCATCGCTCTCTTGCCGCCGCCAACGGCTCGAGCTCCCCGTCGAAGACGGGCCAGAGGACGTCCACGCTCAGCCGCGAGCACACGTCCAGCAGCTTGTCGATCAATGCGGAATCACTTGAGGGCGGCAACTGCACGGACGCATCCGCAAGCGCGAAGCCGATGTTCTCATCCGCACTGACGTCACCGACGACGACGCGGACGGGAGCATGCATGTTGTTTCGCAGCGCGTGAATGTGCCCCACCACGCCCGGCCCGTCGCCGCAGGTCATCAAGATGGTTCGGGGCTCGCTCACGGGTTGTCCCAATCGATGTGATCGGCCGTCAGGATGTCGTCGAACGGCAGGTCTTGCTTGAGGCGCCTGCCTATGACCTGTCCGAGCTGGTAGGGTCGAAGCCCCCACCCCGGGCGCTTCGTGCCGAGGTCTCCGGGCGTGATGACGTGGCCGGCGTGCAGCGAGCGCGTCGCGACGAGGCTCTGCCCGATGACGGTCTCGCATTCGGCCGGTCGTTTGCCACCGTCGCCGGCCATGTGTTCGTAACGGCGGATCTCCTCGACGAGGCGCGCCAGCTCGTCCGGCTCTGCGCTGGCGGCATGGTCCGGACCCTCGAACCTCTTGCCGAGCGTGAGGTGCTTCTCGAGAATCGCCGCTCCCATCGCCGCCGCGGCGACGGCCGCCGTCGTGCCGAGCGAGTGATCGCTGTAGCCGATGACGCATCCGGGGAACTCGGCCGCCATCGTCGCAATCGCGCGAAGGTTCAGCGATTCGTCCGGGGCCGGATAGACGCTCGTGCAGTGCAGCAGGGCGATCTCCTCGGCGCCGCCCTTTCGCAGCGCGTCGACCGCGCGGCGGACGTCCTTCGCGTCCGCGGCGCCCGTGCTCAACAAGACGGGCAAGCCCTTCGAGCCGATGTGCCGCAGCAGCGGCGTGTGCGTGACCTCGCCGGAACCGACCTTGAAGGCCGGACAGCCCAGCGACGCCACCAGGTCCGCCTGCTCGATCCCGAAGGGCGTGACCAGAAACGTCACACCTTCCGACGCCGCGAGATCTCGAAGCGCCACGAGTTCCTCGACGCCGAGGACGTACTTCTCGAGCATGTCGCGCTCGGCGGCCTTGTGCCGCGACGAGCAGAGCGCGCCAGGATCAAAGGCCTGCAGCTTGACGGCATCGGCGCCGCACTCGGCGGCCTTGCGGATCATCTCGGCGGCCATCACCGGATCGCCGTTGTGATTCACGCCGATCTCGGCGATGACGAAGGTGGCGTGTCCGGGCCCCACGGGGCGGCCGGCGATGTGCAGCTTGGGCCACGTCAATGATTCTTGCGTTGTGCTTGTCGGATTGCTTGTCATGGGTCCGTCCTTCGGCGAATGCCCCAGGGACGTTCATCCGCCGACTCGATTGAAGACCCGCCACTCCCACGGCAGGCCGTAGAAGCCCAGCGAAACGCGAAGCCTCGCTAGGATATGCATCGGCCACATCCACCAGCCGTCCCGCAGGTTTCTCATCCGCGAGCGGACATGCTTGAGCGTCCCGCGGGTGACCTCGCCCGGAAACGCCAGGGGCAGGTAGAAGACGATCGTCCGCAGGATCCGGTCCTTCAGCCGCTTCGGCTCGCGAATCCACGGCATGACCGGGTTGGAGTACGACCACTCGACCTTCGCCCAATCCCGCAGCGAAGCGGGCGGGACGTAGCCCTGCGCGATGGCCTCGGCCATCAGCGGCACGCCCGGATGCGGGATGAAGTAGAACATCGGCAGCAGGCATTCCGGGTTGACGCGCTTCAGCTCGGCGGCGAACTCCAGGCTTTCGCGGATGTTCTGCTCGGTCTCGTTCGGGAAGCCGAAGATCAGGTTGTACTGGCCGATGATGCCCACCTCCGCGAGGATCCTTGCCGACTCGATGGCCTGCTCCGGGTCCGAATCCTTCTGGATTCGCTCCAGCATCGACGGCGAGCCGGACTCGGTGCCGATCTCGAGCTGTCGGCAGCCGCTGCGATAGGCAAGCTCCATTCGGGCCCGTCCCAACCGGACGATGTGGTCGGGACGCACTTGCGCCTTCCACCAGATCTTCAGTCCGCGGTCGACGATGCCCTGCATGATGCCTTCGGCCCGGCGGGCGTCGATGAAGAACTCCGGGTCGATGAAGAAGACGATCTCGACGCCGTACTCTTTATGCAGCAGCTCCAGCTCGTCCAGTGTCTTCTCGACCGGCAGCGCGTGCCACTTGCGCTTGTAGACCTTGCTGGCGGCGCAGAAGCGACAGCGATACGGACAGCCGCACGACGACGTATACGAGAAGGGCTGTCCCTCGGCGAAGGAGAAGTTCGCGCCGAAGTCGTCGCCGGCGACGCGACCTCCGCCGTAGCGCTCCATCCGGAGCTTGTCAAAGGGTAGATGGCGGTCGGGGTCGAGCCCGCCGAACGGGCGGTCCGGCTCGCTGATCACCTCCTCGTCGACGGCGTACGTGATGCCCGCAACGCCCCGCCAATCGTCCCCGTTCAGACGCCGGCGGAGCAGCTCCAGCAGCGTTTGCTCGCCCGGTCCACGGACGACGACGTCCACGAGCGGATCGCGCGCCGTCGTCCCGGGATCGAGCGACGGATGCCATCCGCCCCAGATCAATAGCACGTCGGGGGCGGCTTTGCGGACGGTCTCGGCGGCGGCGAGCGCTCCTTGGATCTGGTAGCCCGTCATCGTCGTGATCCCGACGGCCAAGGCCCCGCTTGATTCGGTCGCCAAACGTTCGAGGGCGTTCGGGTCGACCTGCGCGTCGATGATGGTCGCGCGGTAGCCGTTGCGCTCGAGGGCGTCGGCCAGATAGAGCAGGTTCAACGGCGCGCACGGATGCGTGCCCGATTCCGGCGGATCGTAGGGCGGATGAAACAGGATGACGGGCTGTTCGGTCTTCACGTTCGTCTTCGCTTTACGACCTCTTACCGTGTTTCACAAGTCGTGCGACTTTGGACAGCATCGGCGGCGCCATGATTTCTGCTCGAGCCGCGGCATTCATGCCGCGCGGCCGCGCCGGATGAATCCGGCGGCTTGGGCATGGTGTCGCGATGCTTCTGCAATGCAGTGCTATGCAAAGAACGCATACTCATTCGAACCCAAGTCCCTGACTCGAAGTACCGCTGCTCAGTGAACAGTGCATTGCCCCGGTCTTTATACGCGTCATTCGCTTCCGCCGGCCCACACAATCCACCAACTGCAACGCATCGAGAGATTGTTGATCCACAGGTCGCGACGTTCGATGTTGTCGATCCTCAGCCCGGCCTGGGCGTAGACGTTTTCGAGGTCTTCGCGCGCGCTGAACGTATAAATCGTGCCTTCCAAGCCGGACTCGGCCTTGTCGCCCATCAGATACGTGCGTCCCTCGACGTGTCTGCCCCGCGAGCGCATGTCGTCTTCGTCGCTCCGCCAGTTCGCGAGCACACGTCCCCCGGCCCCGAGCATGCGACGGATCTGTCGGAGCATCGCGATCGCACGATCCGGCGTCGTATGGAACAGCACGCCCCAGGCCAGCACGAGGTCGAACGTCTCGTCCGCAAAGGGGGGATCGGCCACGTCGGCCATCGCGAGCCGCGGCACGCCGCCTTCGGCCAACACGAGCTCGCGGGCCTGCAGATC
>CAZKCX010000198.1:0-10292 GCA_964550865.1 uncultured Planctomycetales bacterium | reverse complement strand
GCCATCGGGGCGGTGTACTACCTGCGCATTATCGCGACGTGCTACCTCCGCGAGCCGACGGAGGAGATCCGAACCGAGCCGTGCGGTTTGCTCCGCCTCGGCGTGGGACTTGCGGCCGTCATCGTGATCGTCGCCGGCGTCCTGCCGAACCGCATCATCAGCGGGGCGCATCGAGCGTCGGCCGACGTCGTCGCGACAAAGCCGGCCGAGACCAAGCAGGCCGATCGCCCTGCAGCCTCCGAACACGACAAGGTTGCTTCCGCATTCACCCCGCACCAAGGGCACTGATGTTTGCCTGCCTGAGCGGCTGGTGATGAACCACGTCGAATCATCGGATCCATCCGGCGCGGGGGACCGCGCGGCAGGAATGTCGCGGGTCGAGCAGTAACGGTCCATGTGGCCCAGTCGCCTCGACTGGGAAGACGCGATGTTCCACGGCCGAGGGCGGCCGTGCCACACTTCGATACGGCATTCCAGAGGAACCGCATCGCTTCGTCTCCCGCCCCTTGAATCGAATCTGTCGACCCGGGACAATGCAACTGCGATGCGCAAAGACCTTCGGGGGGCGAGCCAGGGAGAAACGACGCTTATGACAGCCAAGAACGTTCACTGTGGAATCGATCGCAGGACCTTCCTCCAGGGGATCGCGGCCGGTTCCGCCTTGCCGCTGGCGTCCCTTTCGGCGGCCGAGCCGAAGGGCGGGAAGAGCTGCGTCGTGATGGCGGAGCGCGAGGCCTTCGCCGCGGGCGCCAAGAGCGACAAGGCCGAGGTCAAGAAGGCCGTCGAAGCGATGGTCATGAAGCTGGCGGGCGAGTCGAGTCCGCAAGAGGCGTGGCGATGCTTCGTCTCCAAGGGCGAGACGGTTGGTCTGAAGTTCAACGGCCTGTTCCGGAATGCCTCGACCAGTCCCGTCGTGGTCTGGGCGGTCGCTCGGGGCCTGGTCGATGCCGGGCATCCGCAGGAGAAGGTCATCGTTTTCGATTGGAGGGAGAGAGATTATCGAACGGCCGGCGTGAAGCCTTTTGACGACATGCCGAAGGTTCCGTTTCTTACCTCGGATTCGGCCTGGGACGCCGAGGTGAGCGCCGGGCCGGTCAAGACCCGCCTGACGAAGATCATCACCGAGAAGGTCGACGCCCTGATCACCATCCCGCGGCTCAAGCACCACGTTCGCGCGGGCGTGACGATCAGCATGAAGAACCACCTGGGGTCCATCGCCAACCCGCGAGACTTCCATGATCACATCCAGGCCATCGCCGAACTGAACGCCCTCCCGCCGATCGCCAAGAAGACCCGCTTGTCCGTGTGCGATGCGATGATCGGCATCTGGGATCGCGGGCCGCAGTTTGCCGGCAGCCACTTCACGTGGAAGGCCAAGACCCTGCTTGCGGCGAAGGACGTCGTCGCCCTGGATGCGGTCGGTGCGGATATGCTTGCCAAGGCCCGAAAGAGCAAGGGCCGCGGCGCGATTCGGCCGAACCCGGTCCACGTTCCGCACGCCGCCGAGCTCGGGCTCGGAGAGGCCGACCTGAGCAAGATCGAGGTCGTGAAGGTTTGAACCGCCCTTGTCCTGCCGGGGGCTTGTGTCGGTTGCCCGTGGCGTTCGTGGTTGCGGAGCAGCCTTGCGTTCGGCCGACGCCGGTCGATCACTTGCGTGCAGAAGACCTACCCCCCACTCGGGATACCAATCCCGGGTGGGGTTTTTACGGATACCCCTCCGGTTCCAAGCCTCGTATAGTAGTATAGTCAAGTCCAACGAAGCCCGTCCCGTAGGGCAATCACGGACCGGCGAGAGGTGGCGCCGGGCGTTTGTCTCTTCCCTACAAGGCGGTCGTCGGCGTGGCACCTCTTGGAGCGGCAGCCAGTGCGCGCGGTTTTGCACGATCGACGTCGTGCGCATCGGGGGAACCCGGGCTCGGAACGCGCGGGTTTCACCCTCATCGAACTCCTCGTCGTCGTCGCCATCATCGCGCTGCTGATCGCGATCCTGCTCCCGTCGCTCAGCAAGGCCAGAGGCCAAGCCCGAATGACGTTGGGCGCGTCGCGGATGGCGAGCATGAGCAAGGGCATGCTCCTGTACAGCGACGACTACGGCGAGACCCCGCCCTTCCTGGGCCGCGGATGGGAGGACTGCGATTTCCCCAAGCTCTATGACGAGATCTGGCCCGAAGGTTCCGGGAAGACGCTCGCCGATTGGGCCTTTTTCGAAGACTGGCTCATGCCCAACATGCCGGAGTACTGGCTGAGCCACAGCGCGGATTGGCCCGCCTACGCGGACGTCCGGAACGGCCGGCTGTTCAACTATGCGCGGTTCGAGTCCCTTTATCGCTGCCCGGAATTCGAACGAGTCCGCGACTCGCGGAAGTCACAAAACGTGTTCAACTACACGAGGTTGGTCCTTGGCCGGAAGTGGTTCCACCGCGCCGATCCCGAGGGCGCGCCTCCCTCACCGTATATCACCTCACCCGAGTCGGACAACTGGTGCGGACAGGCCGGGCCCATCGTGAAGATCGGCCAAGTCCATGCCCCGTCCCTGTTGCGGATGGTCATGGACGAATACTGGCTTCGTCACTGCGCTGCCCCTGTGGACGAGTTCCAGGTCGCCGGCGGGGGCTTGTTGTCCTCGGCCATTCACGAGCAGTGGTTTGCGGCGGATTGCATGTTCGGCACGTGGGGAAGTGAGATCGGTCGTTACCACGGACCGCTGGGACGGGCCAACGTCGTGCCCGACCCCGTTCGAGAACACATCCCAGAGGTCAAGACCGGCGGCGTCGCGTTCTACGACGGGCACGTCGACTTCGAACGCGACCCACTGCCCGAGCGCTACATCAATCTTCCAAGTCTCGTTTGGGGCATGGACGTCCTGACGGACTGGATCCAAGGCCAGATCTTCGCCCAGCGGGGGATCCAGGTTCCGCCCGAAGGCTTCGACTGGGGGATGTTCCTTCCGTAGCCGTCAGTCCGATGGATCGGCGCCGGCGGCGGTGTGTGTCGTCAAGAGCAGGGCGCATGCCGGACGCTCCTCATTGTAAGCCACGGGCATAAAATTACTTGTCACCAATGGAAGGTCTGGTTTTGGTCCGCGTACCGTCTGCCCTTGGCGTCGCACGTCATCGCGAGCGCGGATGAATCCGATCGCCGGGCCGAATCGACGGCCGCGCGCGGCATCAAAAGAGTAGAGCGTTGGTCCCCGCGGCTCTTATGATTAGCGAAATCTTAGAGCGCGCGGGAGAAGGTGGACGCTCGGACTACAACAGAATCCACAACGAAGACACGAAAGGGAGGAGCATTCCATGGCCGTCGACCATGTTGTAGCCAAGACAAGCGACCTGAAGGACGGGGAGATGAAGCAGGTGCAGGCAGGCGAGCTGAGCCTGGTGCTTGCCCGAGTGGACGGCGAATTCCACGCGATCGGCTCGAAGTGCACGCACTATGGGGCCCCGCTCGCCAAGGGGCATCTCAGTGGCCATCGCGTCGTCTGCCCGTGGCACTGTGCGTGCTTTGACGTTCGAACGGGCGACGTCGAAGAGACGCCCGCGCTCAGCGCCGTCTCCCATTTCGACGTACGGGTCGAGGGCGACGACGTCATTGTCACCGTGCCGGAAGGGGCGAAGGGCCGTCGCGTCATGGACATGGCCGAGAAGGATCTCGATGCGGACGGCAGGACGTTTGCGATCGTCGGCGCGGGCGCCGCGGGGTCGGCCGCCGCTGAGGGGCTCCGTCAACAGGGCTTTCAGGGTCGCATCGTGATGATCACCCGCGAGGATCACGGTCCCTACGATCGTCCGGATCTTAGCAAGGACTTCCTCGCGCAGAAGGAGCACGAGTTCTCGCCCGAGCTACGCTCCGAGAAGTTCTACGCCAACCGTGGCATCGAGCTGCTCAAGGGCCGCGAGGTCAAGCGCCTCGACCCCTCCGCCAAGACGATCGAGTTCGCCGACGGCGAGACCCTGACCTACGACAAGTGTCTGGTCGCCACGGGCGGACGACCGCGACGGCTGAACATCGAAGGGGCCGATCTCGAGAACGTCTTCACGTTGCGGAGCCTCGACGATGCCGAGCGAATGCACGCGGCGTCGGAAGATGCCGAGCGGGCGGTCGTGATCGGCGCGAGCTTCATCGCCATGGAGACGGCCGCGTCACTGACCAAGCGAGGCCTGAAGGTGACCGTCGCGGCACCGGAGAAGACGCCGTTCGAGTCGATCTTCGGCAAGGCCGTCGGGCAGATGTTCCGCGAGGATCATGAGGCCAACGGCGTCGAGTTCCGCCTCGGCCAGAAGGTGGTCCGCATGAGCGGCGAGACGAAGGTGGACGGCGTTTACCTGGGCACGCGCGAGTTGCTCCAGGCGGATCTGGTCCTCATGGGCATCGGCGTGGAACCCGTGACCGACTTCATCGACGGCGTCGAGCGCAACGATGACGGCAGCCTGTCGGTGGACGACCACATGCAGGTCCAGGGCGTCGAGGACCTCTACGCCGCTGGCGACATCGCGGCATTTCCCGATTGGCGCAACGGCAATCCCATACGCATCGAGCACTGGCGGCTCGCCCAGCAGCTCGGGCGGCTGGCGGCTGCGAATATGATCGGAAACGAGACGCGCTATGAAGGCGTCCCGTTCTTCTGGAGCAACCAGTTCAAGGCCAACATCCGCTACGTGGGATACGTCCGGGATTGGGACGACATCATCTTCCACGGCGACCCGGCGGACAAGAAGTTCCTTGCCTACTACATCAAGGACGGCCGCGTGGCGGCCATCGCCGGTTGCGGCATGAACGAGAAGATCTGTGAGCTGATCGAGCTGATGCGCCTCAACCGTCTGCCGTCGGTGGACCAGTTGAAGACCGAGGCGGCCCAACTGGTCGGCCAGGGAACGTAAGCCGGAAGGTTCCGCCCGAGCGGAGCCGACTCGCACGGGCCACGATGGCAAGACGAAGGGCGAACCGGGCTTTGCTCGGCTCTGGAATCTCCACGAACATCGACCGGCCTGGGGATCCGGCTTTGCCAAGGCTACGCCGTGGCAGCAGGCCGGTTCTGCAAGCCGGGGTGGCGCGACGCGGGAGTCGCACGGTCCTATCCAAAATGGCCCGGGGCTCGCGCCGCGTGCTGTGCCTTCGGCCGACTTCGCCCTCACAGCCGCCGTAGGTGAAACCCGCCGTCAACGTCGAAGACCTGTCCCGTGCTGTACGCGAAGTCTCCCCGCGCGATGGCGACCACGACCCGACCGACGTCCTCCGGCTGTCCCCACCGCTTCTGCGGCAGGAGGTCGCCCTCAAGGATGAGCTTGTCGTACTTGTCCCGGACGCCCGCCGTCATGTCGCTCGCGACGATGCCCGGGCGGATCTCATACGCCCCGATGCCGTGTGCGGCCAGCCGATCGGCGAAGAGCGCGGTGCACATCGACAGCCCCGCCTTGCTCATGCAGTACTCCGCGCGGTTCACCGAGCTCGCGTAGGCGCTGATCGACGAGACGAAGACGATGGCGGCGCTTTCGGCACGGCCGGCTTCGATCTGTGAGATCATCTGTCGCGCCACGATCTGGCTGAGGAAGAACGGCCCGCGGAGGTTGATGCCCATGACCCGGTCATAGCTTTCCGTCGTCGTCTCGAGGATGTCGAACCGCTGTTGGAGCGAGACGCCCGCGTTGTTGACCAGGAGATCGACCGCCCCGAAGGCGTCGAGTGTCTCATCCAGGATGCGCTGCCAGTCTTTATCGTTCGAGACGTCGGCCTTGATGACCACGGCCCGGCGTCCGAGCGCCTCCACGTCCGCCTTGACCTTGTAGGCCCCGCGATCGGTCACGTTCTCGTCGGCGCTGACGCTGACGATGGCGATGTCGAGCCCCGCCTTGGCCAACTCCAGCACGATGCCCTCGCCGATCCCCCGGGAGCCCCCCGTGACCAGGGCGATCTTCGGTTGCGTGTGCGACATGGGGTTCCTCCGACGTTCGCGGGCCTGCTGTTTTTGCTTGCGGGTTCCAGAACGTATCCGGTCGGCCGGGCGACCGCAAGATCCCGCGATTTGTCGGGCACCCGTGCAATGGAAATCGCCCCCTCGGCGTTGTACCCCATGCAAGCATGCCCTCGTGGACGTGCGTCGGTGCGTTCCTCGTATCCCTTCGGGTGACGAAAGGAGAGATTATGGTTCGAAAATCTGTGACGGTGATGGTGTTGGCCGGGTTCGTCTTCGCCCCGGCGTTGCTGGCGGAGGAGCAGGACAGCGGCAGGAAGGGCCGAAAGCGAGGCCACAGGATGCGAAACCGCGGCGCCGATCCCACCATGGCGTTGCCCGCGCTGACCAAGCGGTTGAAGCTGGACGAGAACCAACAGGCCCAGATCAAACCGATCGTGGAGGACTACCAGGCAATGGCCAAGGACGTTTTGGCCAAGACGCCGCAAGACGTCAAGGAGAAACGCCGTCAGCTGATGATGGATATGCGGGCAGCCCGCAAGAGCGATGACAAGCAGAAAGCTGCAGAGATCGGCAAGCAGATCAGGGAGCTGCGAAAGAGCGACCCCGCGACCGCAGAGCTGGTCGAGCTCCGCAAAGAGGCCTTGGCCAAGATCGAGCCGACGCTCCGGGAGGACCAGAAGCAGGCCCTCCAGAAGATGACCCGCGGCCCCAAGTCCCGCAGACAAGTCTCGATCGAGGATTCACCGGGCTTCCTGCGACGCTGCCTGATGGAGATCGACCTGAGGCCGGAGCAGAAGACCGAACTCAAGAAGATCGACCAGGAGTACAAGGAGGCCTCAAAGGGCCTGGGCAAAGAGGGAGCCCGCGAGAAGCGAGACGAGATGGGCAAGCAGTACTGCCAGGAGGTGATGAAGGTTCTGGACGAGCGCCAGAAGCAGGAGCTGCAGGCACTCGCGCAGAAGGGTCCCGCCGCGCTCGGTCCGATGATGCGACCACGGGCGCTCGAGCAAGCCTTGGAGCACATCCAGCTTCGTCCGGACCAGCAGTCCAAGATCGATGCGATCAAGCAGCGCTACCAGACGGACCGTCAGGCGGCGGGCAAGGATCGCAGGGCCCAGGCCGATCTCGGGCGGAAGGTCGTCCAGGAGGTCATGGGGGTCCTCGACGACGAGCAGAAGAAAGAGCTCGCCAAGCACGCCCGGGCCAAGGGCCGCAAAGGCGGCGAGGGCCGGAAGGGACGAAGGAGCCGCGGGCCGCAGGCCTAACCCAACCGGCGAGACGGCAGAGTGTTTCCTCCGAGATCCAGTGGTCTCATCCACGGCTCGGAAGCGGGCCTAGGCAATGCGCTTCCGAGCCTTTTACCATGGGGCAAGTCGGTGGTAGGCCCTGTGAGCAAGCTCACTTGCGATCGGAGGCCTACCGAATACCCACGGCCGTCGGCGCAGAGGGAAGGTCGTGGTTTGATTGTCGACAGTCAAGAGCGCGAGGGGTTGCTATAATGCCGCGAATCCCTTGCCATCGCGCCGCCCTGGTGGGAGTATAATGGGTACGTATGCGACGGCGCGGTGACCGCGATGGCGAACCCCTCGGGACGTCGATCACGGCGCGTGATCGCGGAAGGAATGGCCGATGATCCCCCGCGGACAGCATCCGCTCGTACGCGGCGCGGGGGGCCGGTCGAATCACCAGGAGGCGAGGCATGGTTACCAGGTGTTTCGGCAGTGCGATACTAAGTGCGGCGCTTGCGGTGCCGGTTCTTGCGCAGGCTCCGCGGCCCATGAATGTCGGGAACGAAGGCGGATCCACCCCCAAGGCAGGTCCCCAGGGCGCGCCGACAATGGGCGCGGGCGGTCCGCGTCGCGGGCCGATGCGGATCGGCGATTCGCGGCGCAACGTGCGGGGCTTCGGCAGCGGCCGCGGCCAGACGATCGACAAGTCGGTGCTCGACCCCAAGCGGCTTACGGAGGAGTTGAGCCTCGAATTCCAGCAACAGCAGGACATCGAGCAGATCTTCCGCGAGTACAACGCAGCGCTCCAAGACGTACGGCGGCAGCATCGCGGAGACGATCAGAAGCGAAAGCTCGAGCAGCTGGAACGCGATCTTGAGGCCGCGCGGCAGTCCCGGGATACCCGCCGGGCGAACGAGATCTGGCAGCAAATGATGGAGCTACGCAAGAGCGCCTCCGACGAGGAGCAGCAGCTTCAAGAGATCCTCATCGAGGAGATCGAGAAGATGCTCGACGAAGGACAGCGGGTGCAATTCCGCCAGATGCTTCGAGGCGGCAAGAACGGTCCGCGGGTCGGTCCATTGGAGGATCCCGAGGTGCTGTTCTCGTGTCTGGACAAGGTGAAGGTCGAGGACTACCAGAAGCCACAGCTCGAGCAGATCGAGCGCCGATACAAGGACGACATGAAGCGACGCGGCAAGGACATGCTCCCCGCCGAGAAGAAGATGATGGGCGAGCAGCTCCTCCGGGAGGTGCTCATGGTCCTCAACGACGAGCAGGAGGAGCAGCTCCGTCGGGTCCACTCCAAGATGAGCGGCCCCGGCGCGGGTGGCGGCCCCGTCGACCTGGAGGACCCGCGCCAACTGCAGATTGCCCTCATGAAGCTCAACACCACGAAGAACCGCCTGAACGACGACCAGGAGCAGCGGGTCAAGGAGCTGCGCATGCGCTACATGAAGGAAGTGCGCGAGGCCCGCGGGGACGACATGGCCCGCGAGCGGCTCAACGAGCAGCTCAGCCGTGACCTCATGATGATCCTCACTCCGGAGCAGCAAGAGGCCATCAAGAACATGCAGATGCCGGCGGGTCGATTCAGCGGGCGGGACCGCGACCGGAGCGACCGCCGCCGGTATCGGCGCAGCCGCAGTGGTAGGAGCCACAACGGAGAGGCGACGAATTCCTACGACGATCGCGGGCGCGGTCGAGGCTACCGCAATCGCCGATACTGAGGCACCGACGCTGCGGAGTTCAGGAGTCTCGCCCGGCGATGCCGTCGACGGCATGGCGCCTCACGGCGCATGAGAACGGCGGCGTTCCGCGTGTTCGCAGATCCGCCGCCGGAGTGGGCAGAGCCGGAGTCGAACCGGCGACACCGCGGTTTTCAGCCGCGTGCTCTACCACCTGAGCTACCTGCCCGAGCGTGCCGCTTGCTCTCCTCAACAGAGATTTCCACAATACCCACGTGTTCGCGGAGCGTCAAGGGTCCGGCATGGTCGTTCTCTCTACATCCGGCGCCGAGGACGAGCCGCGCTGCGATGGTTCGGAGAAACAGGAGACAACCCATGAGTCGATCTGAAGACACGGCATTCGCACGCTGCGCGCTTGTCGCCCTCAGCCTGTGTTGCGGCCTGGCCGTCGCGAAGGGGGAAGCCCGCGACGATCCGGGGGACCGTGGGATCATCATCAACGTCGACAACAGCTACTTCTTCGGCCATTTCACCAAGGAGAAGATGACGCGCGAGGGTGTCGTCGCATACGCCGATCGCTACAAGGGCTCGCGCGTCACGCACATCTTCTGGTGCCCGAACGCGATGCGGGCGAGCTTCGCCGCGAAGTCCCGCGATGCGATCTGGGAGGTCGGCAAGCAGCGGATCCCCGAGAAGAACATCTTCGCAAACCGATGGCCCCGCAACGCCAAGCTCCTCCACGACCGCGGCATCGATCCCTACGCGGTCTGGATCCAGCGCTGCCGCACGATCGGCATCTCGCCCTGGCTCAGCATGCGGATGAACGACGTGCACGACGTCGGCGACCTGAAGAACTTCATGCACAGTTCGTTCTGGGTCGAGCATCCCGAGTACTGGCGCGTCCCGGGCGGAAAGAGCTGGATCGATCGCGCGCTCAACTACGGCATCGCCGAGGTTCGCGAGCACGCGATGGCGTTCGTCCGCGAACTGCTCGAGCGCTACGACCCGGACGGCATCGAGCTGGATTGGATGCGCTTCGGCTATCACTTCGCGCCCGGCAAGGAGAAGGAAGGCTGCAGGCTGCTCACGGAGTTCACCCGCAATGTCCGGGCGCTCACGAAGGAATGGTCGGCCAAACGCGGGCATCCGATCCGGCTGGCCGCGCGGACGCCCGCGCATCCGGACGCCGCGATTGGGCTCGGCATGGACGGTGTCACCTGGGCCCGCGAAGGACTGATCGACATGCTGGTCCCCACGCCCTTCTGGACGTCGTGCGACTTCGACATCCCGGTCGAGCTGTGGCGGGCGCGGATCGGCGAGGCGGCCGAGAAGCTCATCATCGCGCCCGGGCAGGAGCACAACATCCGTGGCTATCCCGGCTCCCGCCACGCGGTCAAGAACGACCTGGCCTCGATGCGGGGTTTCGCCGCGGCCCACCTGCATCGCGGCGCCGACCGGATCTACACG
>CAZKCX010000197.1:0-10310 GCA_964550865.1 uncultured Planctomycetales bacterium | reverse complement strand
AAAACCTACGGAAGGGGAGTTGGCGGCCCAGGTTGGTGTCTGTCCAGGGAAGGCGGGCGTGCCCGTTGGCGGAGTTTCTACCGACATGGCAACAGCTTCTGGAGTGGGCACGATGGTACGCAGTCGACAACATGGCGATCAAACCGGTTGGGGGGCTCGGTCCCTGGTGATTCTGACGGTGTGTGGGCTCGTGATGACAGGCGGGATCGGGTGCGGCGATCACCGGATTCCCCTTCGGGCTTTCCTCGAGATGGAGCAAGAGCGGAAGGCGGCCACCACGCAGCCGACGCCACCTCCGGGCGCGACGACGCAGCAGTCGGTGAATGCCGCGGTCGACAAGGCCCTGGGGCCCTACCTCGTCGGACCAGGGGACGTCTTGTCCGTAACTGTCTCCACGGGCGATCAGGCCGAGGGCGCACCGCCCGTGCAGGCTCGGGTGGACCGAAAGGGGCAGGTGGAGCTTCCCTTGGTGGGCAAGGTTTCCGTCGCGGGCAAAGAGTTGGAGGACGTGGAGGATGCCATTCAGAAAGGGTATGTCCCCGCGTTTTATCAGGACGCCGCCGTTCATGTGGCACTCGTGACGCCCGACGTGACCGAAGTCCTTGTCGTCGGGGCCGTGACCCAGCCCGGGCTGATGCAGCTCCGGCGGACGGAGCGTGACATGCTCCATGCGATCGTGACCGCGGGCGGCGTGTCGGAGCTGGCCTCCGGCGAGGTGACCCTCAAACGAATCCGGCGCCCCGGGGAGGAGGTCACGCTCAACCTCACCACGCCCGATGAGCTCAAAGCCGCGCTCGCGTTGGATCCGCTGGCAGACGGAGACATCATCCACGTTCACACGGCCACGCCGAACACCGTTTTCGTCGGCGGACTGGTGAATTCCCCTCGTCCGCAGTCCTATCCCTCGGGGACGGACGTGACGGTCCTCCAGGCCATCGCGGCATCCGGTGGGTTGCGCACGGATCTGACGCCGCGCGAAGGAACCTTGATTCGGCGCATGGAGGATGGGGAGGAAGTCCACGTCAAGCTGAACCTGGATCGAATCACCCAGGGCAAAGATCCGAATATCCGGCTCGCGGCCGGGGACATCCTGTGGGTCCCCTACACGGTCGAGACGCGCGTGCAGGAGTGGGTCAACCGGAACCTCTTCTTGCGAGCTGGGGTCAGCGCAAATGTCAACTACAATGTGACCGGCGTGGAGTTCCTGAACCGGCGCTCCCTGCAAACCAGCCGAACCGGGGGGGGCGGAGGGAGCCTCATGGATCAGTTCGACCCGTTTGGTTTCCTGAATCGGAACGCCGCCCTACAGCAGCTTCGGACCACGCCGTAGGGGGTGGGAAATCCACGGCCGCCGGTGCCGCAAAAGGACGTCGGTCCGACGCCATCGGCGGAGTGGAATCGAACGCACGGCCGGCTCGATCAGGGCGAGAAGGAAGTGGTCGTACTCGATTGCCTTGTGGTGGTGGGCTGCAATCCCTTCAACAGGCGCCGGGCCTTTTCGATCCTCGCGCGGAACCTCTCCGGTTGGTTCGTCCGCTCGGCGGCGATCTCAAAGAGATCCACGGCACGCCGGAGAGACGCGCGATCATGATGTAGCCGCCCGAAGAGCAGGAGGCAGTCTCCCAAAACGTGCGGGGGGACTTTGCCGTTCATCTTCTCGATGGCCTTCGCGGCGTCCTCCGGCAGATTGTGCCTCAAGAAGAAGCCGAAGGACTCCATGGTCGCCCGCGGATGGAACGGGTCTCGTGCCAGCATCCGTCTGCCGTAGTGCAGGGCTTTGTCTTCGTTGCCTTGCTCCAGGTAGTAGGTGAATAGCCATGTCATGGGCCGGCCGTGTTTGAGCGTCTCCGTCGTGTTGCTGGGTCGAAGCCGTGTGAGGTCTTCGGCCAGCTGTGCCTCGAACTCCCGCACGGCCTCGGGAAGGAGGTCGTCGCGTCCGGTCTTCTCACAGGCCATCACCATGGCCCATCGTAGATGCGCCTTGAGGCTCGTCCAGTAGTCGAAGAGGTTGGCATTGCTGAACAGCGCGAGGGCCAACAGCCCGCCGAGAACCGCCGCGCGCCGTCGCCACGAGACGATGGGTCGGCTCAGATCGATCACGCGGACGAGGCCGTAGGCGGCAAAGGGCATGAAGAGGTGGACCATCGGCAAACGGAACCGCGCGTTGATGATGAACAACACCGCGGGAAACGCGAGCGATGCGATCATGCCGACGTAGTAGGCCATCCCCGCCGTGCGGTATTCGCAGCGGCCCAGCGCGAGCACGATTCCCAAGACGGCGAGTGGGCAGATCACGCCGAATTGGAGAGCGCTCGCCGCCGTCAAGACCCTCGACCACTTTCGGAAGTGATAGAAGTCACGGTTGCTGTGGAACTCGTAGGTGTTGAACAGCCAGCACAGTCGCCGGAAGGCGTGCTTGGCCAGCCAGCGAGGGTTCTCACGCAAGAACGCAAGGGCCTTGTCGGCCATGACGGCCGAGAACTCCCCCGGTTTCGGCGGTCGACCCAGCTCTGTCTCCGCGACGCGATAGGACAGGTAGTAGTTCAGGCAACAGTTCGCCCAGACCTCGTTTGGGTCCCACGTCGTTGGCTCTACGAAGTCGGTGTCTTCCAGAAGTAGGGGACCGTCCTTGCTGTCCGAGTAGGGGCTGTTCGCGACGTACAGGTTCATCCCCCCGTAGGCGCCCAGCAGGACCCATTCGCCGCCGACGAGGCGGTTTCGCAGCGTGACCGGGGCAATCGCGCACACGCAGCCGATCGTCAAGGCCGCCGCATGGCCCACGGGAAGCAGGACCCGCCTCCGTCTCCGCCCGGAGTCTCGGGAGGCTTCGCGGGCTTGGCGCTTCCATCCCACGATGACCACCGTGAAGGCCAGAACCGGCCCGAACGCCAGGATATTGGGCCGGGTGATCGCGCCGAGGCCGAGGATGACCCCGCAGACCAACCACTTCCACCATCGACGGTCGTCGAGCACAAGAAGCAGATACGCCAGCAGAAGATAGAAGAGGCAGGCCAGCTCGGTGTCCAACAGCTCGATGGAGAAGTAGAGGAACGTCCAGAAGACCGCCGCGAAGACCCCGCCGACGGCACCCACCGCCGTTCCGAAGAAACGCCGACCGATCAGAAAGGTGAGGACCGGTACGAAGCTGACGAGCACGATTTGCACGATACGGACGTTGAGCGGATCGGGCCCGAGGATCGCGTAGATACCCGCCATGAAGTACGTGTAGAACGGGGCCTTGTAGTAGGTGGTGGGGGGCAGACCTTCCAGGATGGCCAAGGCGAACTCATGATTGCCGTGCATGTCCAGCACAGGGACCGCGGCGATCGTCGGGTGGTCCTTAACCTCGAACAAGACGGCAGCGCGAAGCAGTAGCGCCACAGCGTAGATCGCCAGGGCAATGGCGAGTACGCGTTTGGTGTCCGAGGATGTTGCCTTCGAGGCGTCCGTCATATGCGCATGCCCGTTGCTGTGGCCGCGAGTGCCATCCCGGCGCGCCGCCGCTCATGGGACGACGTTGCGTGGATATCGCTGCCTGTTCGGTCGGTGCCTTTCGCTACCGGGAAAGAGCGTACCGGCCTTCGGGAGATCGGAGCACTCCGGCGACACGGATCCTGGAGATGCAGTGTAGCAGCCCGCGGCCCACATGGCGCGATGGGGTTCCGAGCGAGGGAGCGTCCTCGGCGGGGATAGGGAAGCCCGCCCCGCGGGGCGAATCCCTCAGCCGGGGGGCCGGCTTGGCAGATCTCCGGCGCGAGGACCCGGGTTCCGAGGATTGCGGCTACGCCGGCGGGACCCGAAGCGGAAGACGGGTGCATCAACGCCAATCCTATCGCACCTACGGCTTCTCCTCCTTGCTGAGAAGGCCCTTGGTCACACGGAGCAGGAAGCTGGGGATGTAGGTGGGCAGGTACCGTCGTTGCGGGAAGTCGCGGAGGATGCGGTACACCCGTGACGGCTTCAGGAAGAACCGGAGATTCGCCTTCCGTTGATACGCGAAGAGCACCTCGTCGGGCAGCTCCGAGCAGTTGACATGGATGTTGGCATAGTCGCTTCCCGCATACTTGACGCCCTGAAGCTTCTCCGGGTTGCGCTGCTGGACGAGCTCATAAAGGCGCGTCTTGGGGAACGGGGTGACGGTGAAGAAGGACGCGATATGAAGCGGGGAGTCCACCATCGTGTCGATCGTGCTCCGCAGCTCCTCTTCGGTTTCGGTGGGGAATCCGAGCATCGCCAGGCCGTTCGAGAAGATCCCCTTGCCCACGGACATCTCCACCCCCTCGAGAAACCGCCCGATGTCCAAGCGTTTGCCGGTGAATTCCTGGAGCCGTGGAGAGGCGGTCTCCAGAGCGAAGGCCGAATAGTACCACCCCGTATCGGCGAGCGAGTCCACCACGTCGCGCGTCAGGAGGTCGGTTCGCACCGCATTGGGAAACGCGATCTTGAACCGCAGTCCGCGTCGATTTGCCAGATCGCAGAACGCCAGGACGCGTCGGCGGCTCAGGTTGAAGACATCGTCCAGGAACTCGACCTCGTTGGGGCCGTACAGCTCCTGGAAGTACTGGATTTCCTCGACGATCCGCTCGGGAGAGTGCGCTCGGTGTTGCTTGCCGAATACGTCATGACACCACATACACTGGTAGGGGCATCCGCGGCTGCTGACGAGCGAGATGTACTTGCGTCGGCCGATAGGGGCCAAGGACTGGAGCGGCCAGTAGTCCCGAACGTTGATGAGGTCATACGCCGGAAACGGAAGTGAGTCCAGGTCGTCCACCAGGGGTGTGGAGCCCGGGTTCGTAACAATCTCGCCGTCTTGGGCTCGCCAGATGAGACCGGGGATTGCGCCGTAGTCTCCTCCTTCGAGGTGGGAGCGAAGCAAATGCTCTAGCGTCAGCTCTCCCTCTCCGGGGACGGCGGCGTCGGCAGAGGTTGCCTCAAGGGCTTCAGCGCGAAACGCCGAGGGATGGGGTCCTCCGAGGACGATCAGGGCGTCGGGCAAGCCCTCGCGGACCTTGCGCGTCAGCTCGCCGAGCATGAAGGCGCTGGTCGTAATGGAGCTGAATCCGACCACGTCGGCGTCGAACTGAATCGCACGGCGGGCGAGCTCATCGACCGAGCAGTTCTCCGCCCGTTGGTCGACCAGGAGGATGTCCAGATCCAGCTTGGTGCGCAAGTACCCCGCCAGATAGAGAATGCCCATCGGGGGTGTGGTCAGGAAGTAGTTCAGCGAGCGCTGTCCGCAGTTCGCCAGGAAGAGACGCAGCCTACGCATCGAGTGAGGTCCTCAGGTGCGGTGAAGGACTGCCGGCCGGCGGATGCGGCGTGGGGGAGAAGCTTGTGGCCTTGGAATGAACACGCAACATGAGACCGGACAACACGACCATATGTCCGAGGGTACTTGGCCGGGAAAACAGGGTCAAGCGAGACGAGGACATCGAGATCGCCGATGCTACGTAGCTTCCATGATGACTGCGTGTTACGGCAATCAACTCCGGGCCTTGGGCGTTGTTGAGGTGACCCTAACTTCATGGGCTTGCTGCCGGACAGCAGCGCTGTGAGGGTTCGGGCACGCGGAGGGTGCAACGGGGACGAACCTTCGGGGCGAGCCATCGCGATTGCCGGCACTCGGCTCCCCTGCTAGGATCGTGTCTCCGCCAGGGCATGGGGCTTTTCTGGAATTGGCGTGTCCCGCATGAACATACCGATGGGACCGGCGTAGGAGCGTTGACGGATCTCCGATACCTGAGGCTTCCCACGAGCAAGAGATGCGAGAGAGCACGCGCCTCCTTCTGAATTCCGTAATCAACGTGACGGGGGGGGTTGTCAATACGGTGATCGCCCTCGTGGTCATCCGGGTGATCATTGCGCACGTCGGCCGAGAGGTGTACGGCATCTACGAGATGGTCGCCAGCATCGTGACCTACATGCCGTACCTTCAACTCGGAATGGCTTCTGCGCTGGTGCGGTTCACAGCGAAGCACCTCGCTCGCCAAGAATACGAAGAAATGAACGCCGTGGTGAACACGGCCTTGGCCTACTTCCGAGTTGCCGGTGTGCTGTTTGCGGGATTTGCGTACATCGTGGCCTTTACGTGTGTCGAATGGATTGTCGATGATCCGACGTACTACCGCCCGGCCCGGATCGCCGTAATCGTCTTGGGTACACTGGAAGGGGCTGTCTTCTTCTGGGGGCCCCTAGGTGGCGTGCTTCGGGCGACAGAACGCTTTGGCCTGGTCAACATTACCAGGACGGCCTGTAGAGTGCTCCGTGTCGTCTTGCTTCTGGCGTTGCTCCCATTTGTCGGTAGAGCGTTGGCGTTGGTGTGCATCACGGCGATCATGACCTCGACGAATCTGCTTCCCATCCTTATCCAGCGCAGTCTCGCGTTGAGAGTCACACCGGAGCTGAAGGTTACATGGCGGAAGGCCAGGCTGCAATTGGTCAAGCCGATGGTCAGTTTCGGGGTGGGCACGGCGCTCTGGAACGGCGCCAAGACGTTCCTGGGATTGGTGCCGATCTACATCGTGGGGGCCATGATCAGCGACAAGGAAGTGGCAAGCTTTTCGCTGCCGAACCGGATGTTCTTGCTGGTGCACATGCTCGTCTTGGACGTCATGGTCATCATGATGCCCGCCGCGACACGCATGGCGGCAACACAGCGACGGTCTGACTTACGACAGCTTTTCTTTCGTTCCAGCAAGTATGGTTCGGCCATATCGATCGCCGGGTGTGCGGGGCTGGCGCTGCTCGCGAAGTTCATTCTCTACGCCTGGGTCGGCGATAGCCTGGGCTCGAAGGCCGTGCTGTTCCGCGTGGCAACCATCATGGCGATTCTCGCCATCGGGAGGGCCGTGGTGTATGCTCAGACGAACACGTTCTACATCCTGGTCGGCATGGCCCGGCAGCGCATTCCCTCCGTAATCGCGATAAGCTGCGTAATCCTCATGGGCGTGGCCATGTGGCTCTACGTGAGACACGTGGGACCGGATGTCTTCGCGCTGGCCGTGATCTGCACCGTTGCGCATGTGGTGGGCTGGGGCGTGCTGACGCCGATCTACGCCTGCCGGCAGGTCGGTCAGCCAGTGGCGCAGTACCTTTGGGCGGCCTTAGTGCGGCCGCTGGTCGCCGCCGTGCCCGTCGCCGGCTTCTGGTTTGGACTCCAACACTATATGCCGTTGGAGTACAGGTGGACCACGTTGGTACTTGCCTTCGTCGGAGGTGCGCCCCTCGCGATCGGTGGCTGGTGGTTCTTGCTGTTTGATGAATGGGATCGGCGTCAGTTCGGCGACCGGTTCCGTCAGGCCTTGGCGAAGGTCCGATCACCACGCAGCAAGACGTAGACGGGACAAGTGAATACGTGCCGAAGGGTCTCGGTGTTCAGGACGAAAGCAACCAGCTTCGTGTCCGCGGGATCGGGACGCGGGCATCAGGCCAGTACCTACGGGGAAGAAACGAGCGCTCCGGGAGGCAACAATGAACGACCTGTGTTTGGCCTTGATCGGTTGCGGGGTGATGGGACGGGAGCTTGCCGAACAAGCGATCACGTTGGAGGGCGCTTCCCTCGTTGCCGTAAGCGACGTCGACGAAGCCGGCGCAAACAAGCTCGCCGAAGACTTCTCGGCGACGGCCTACACGGCCTACGACACCATGCTGCAGACGGCCAAGCCGGATGCCGTGTTCATCGCGACGCCGCCCTTCCTCCATCGCGAGATGACCGAGGCGGCGGCCGACGCGGGATGCCATGTCTTCTGTGAGAAGCCGATGGCCGTTGCCCTCGAAGATTGCGACGCGATGATCGCCGCGTGTGAACGCGCCGGCGTGACCTTGATGATCGGCCAGGTGTGCCGCTATCACGGCGTGCATCGCAAGGTGCGAGATCTGGTGGCCGGCGGCGAGTTGGGTCGGCCGATCTGCATGCACGTCCATCGCGTCGGTGGTCCCTGGCGAAGCAGCGGTGTCTGGAATCGCCCGTGGCGGCTGGAGCTTGCCAAGAACGGCGGGCTGCTCATGGAGATCAACGCCCACGAGATCGATTGGATGCGCTTCGTCTGTGGCGAGGTCAGCAGCGTCTTCGCGCGCGGCGGGACGTACGTCCAACCGGAGGCCGACTATCCCGACAACATCATCGTCAGCATGCAGTTCGCCGACGGAGCAATCGGCAGCCTGCACGGCAGCCAATCGTCGGCCGTCGGATCGTACGGCGGTCGGGTGGATTGCACGGAAGGGGGGCTGAGCTTCCCGAAGATCTGGGGCGAGGGCGCGGGCATCACCGTGGGCAGATTTGTCGGAGCGGAGGCGTTTATCCCCGCCGACGGCCTGGCCGCGGAGAACCCCGTCCGCCGAGAGCTGCGCGAGTTCTGTGAGTCGATTCACGAAGGACGACCTCCGGAAATCTCGGGGGGCGACGGCCGGGCGGTGATCGAGATCGCGACGGCGGCGTATGCATCAATTCAAACGGGTCAGGCCGTCAGCCTGCCGCTTTGACGGCACGATCGGAATGCGCGGATACCGTCGAGCTGCGAGCATGGTATCGGAGCCATCCACCTTCGGAGGCGGGTGGGTCTCGGCGAACCGGAGCGGTGCCTCGCCGGCCGTGCGACGGGCACGCGCGAGCACGCACGGACCGTCCGTGCGAGAGACGGAGGACCAGGCGCAATGGACATCCGTATCGGCATTGGCTTTGATATTCACCGGCTCGCGGTCGGGCGGCGGCTCGTTCTGGGAGGCGTTGAGATCGACTCCCCGCTTGGGTTCGATGCCCACAGTGACGGGGACGTCGTACTGCATGCCATTACTGACGCGATCCTCGGAGCGGCGGCGCAGGGCGACATCGGCGAGCACTTTCCGGACACCGATCCCACGTGGCAGCAGGCCGACAGCAGCGAATTCGTCCGAGGGGCGCTCGAGTTGGCGGCCGAGCACGGGCTCACCGTCGGGAACGTCGACGTCAACATCTTCGCGGAACGCCCCAAGCTCGGTCCAGCCAAGAAGGCGATCCGCGAACGGATTGCCGAGCTTTTGTGCCTTTCCGCCGAACGCGCGAGCGTCAAGGCGCGGACGATGGAGCAGCTCGGACCGATCGGGCAGGGCCAAGCCATCGCGGCGGAGGCCGCGGTGACGCTCGTCGCGAAGCCGCAAGTGGCTGAGGCCGGCTGAGCTCTTCCGGCGCAACGCCGACAGCTCGCCAACCGGCCATACAAGAACCGACACGGATTCCCCGACCCCCGGCTCGATTCGGATCCATAGTATTAGACAGAGGGCTACGATGCCGGCCAGGGAAGACGCGGAATGAGCGCGGAAGAGACCTACGAATTCGAGCGCCCCGCGATGGCGTGCCGCTTCGGCATACGGATTGTTGGCGGTGATCCCGAGTGGAACCAACGCGCGGCCAGCGATGCCCTGGACGAGATCCATCGCGTCGAGGGTCTTCTGAGCATGTACGACCCCGCAAGCCTGCTCTCCACCCTCAACCGGGCAGCTGCCGACGAGCCGATTGGGGTCGATGAGGAGTTGCTCGAAGTCTTGCTGATCGCCGGCACCATCTGGGAGAAGACGGACGGGGCCTTCGACCCCACGATGGGACCGTTGGTCCGCCTCTGGCGACGATGGCGGCGGGAAGGGACACCGCCCGATGCTCGAACCATCGAACGCGTGCGCGACCGCGTCGGCATGGACAAGGTGGAGATCGACGTTGACCGCCAGACGGTGCACTTCACGCGGCCCGGCATGGAGATCGATCTGGGAGCGATCGGCAAGGGATACGGCGTGGATTGCGCCGTGCGGGCCCTGGAGGACTACGAGATTCCGGATTTCCTTGTCCATTCGGCCACAAGCACCATCGGCGTACGCGGATCCATGGGCGGCGGCTATGACGGTTGGCGGATGGGGCTCGAGCATCCCGAAGACCCGGACCAGGTCGGCGAGGTCGTTACGCTCCACGACGAAGCGTGCAGCTGCTCAAACCAGGATAAGCAGAATTACGAATATCAGAATGAGATGCTGGGGCATGTCCTCGACCCGCGAACGGGCTGGCCTGCACCGGCCGATTCGAGTATCCTGGTGGTTTCTACGTCTGCTACGCAAGCCGATGCACTGTCCACGGCAGCACTGGTGTTGGGAGATGACGAGGCGGGCAGGCTGGCAGGCGGATTCCCGGGTCTTCGCGTCTACCCGATGCCGCGCCGCGGCGAGACGGCCACGATTCGGTTTGGGATCGGAGAGCAGACCCGAACGGAAAACCATAGGGAGCGATCGTCGCACGACGAATTGCGTGAGAACCGTGCGTGAGATTCAGCCACGGACTGCTGAGA